>JADGOT010000107.1 GCA_017882805.1 Glaciihabitans sp.
CCCCGCGATAATGGTGGCGAAGGTATTGGACGTCACCACGGAGCCGGTGTACAGGGCTATCGCGATGAACACGAAAGCGACGACCTGCAGAACGGCGTGAACGGACGCGTTACTCCCGGCTCCGGAGTGGTTGATGAAGCTGACCAGGTCATCTGTGACCAGTAGGAGCGCAACGCCGAAGGTGGAGCTGAGCGCGGCAACCAGAATGCTCGCCATGTGTTCCCGGACCACGAAGCGATTCATGCGCGACGCTCCATCCCGAGCATGTATGTGCTGATCTCCTCGGCGGACGACCGCTCACGATCGGCCGTCACTGCGCCGTCGGCGAGGAACAGGATGCGATCGGCATAGCTCGCTGCAATCGGGTCATGCGTCACCATCGCGATGGTCTGGCCATAGTCGGCGCTGGCCGCCGCGAGTAGCGAGAGCACCTCACGACCGGTTCGTGAATCGAGGTTGCCGGTCGGCTCATCAGCCAGCACGAGGTCGGGCTTCGTCGCGAGCGCACGAGCAATCGCTACTCGCTGCTGCTGACCACCGGAGAGCTCGTGCGGTCGATGCCGCAGTCGTGAGGCAAGGCCAAGGGACTGCACAAGCCGGAAGATTCGGTCCCGTTCGTCCACGTTGGGCTTTCGGCCATCCAGTTCGAACGGAAGCAGGATGTTGCTCTCCACATCGAGGGTCGGCACCAGGTTGTAGGACTGGAAGACGAACCCCACGCGACGACGCCGGAGCATCGTGAGTTCCGTGTCGTCGAGGTCGGTAATGTCGGTTCCGCCAAGCCACACCCGACCCGAACTCACGGTGTCGAGTCCGGCAAGGATGTGCATGAGGGTGGACTTGCCAGAGCCACTCGGACCCATGATCGCGGTGAACTTCCCTCGATCGATTCCGATCGTGACGTTCGAGAGTGCCTCGATCCGGTTGGACTCTGAACCGTAAATCTTGCTGACGTTCTGGACCTGGGCTGCGAACGCAGCGGGCGAGGCACTCGTTTCCATGCCTCGACAGTAGGAGGCCTGACAACTGGCCGAATCAGCCTAGGGATGCGAGCGGCTCAGCCGAGAGGATGACCTTTAGTCGACGAGTCCGTTTTCGAAGGCGAAGACGACCAGTTGCACCCGATCGCGCAGACTCAGCTTCGACAGGATGCGGCTGATGTGGGTCTTGACGGTTGCCTCGCTGAGAAACTCACCCCGAGCAATTTCCGAGTTACTGAGCCCCCGGGCCGCAAGTAGAAAGATGTCATTCTCGCGAGCGGTAAGAGTGTGGAATTCTGCGGGCACGGTCTTGCCACCGGACTGCGAGTCAAAGTGTTGGAACAATTCGCGCGTGGCTGCCGCGGCGATGACTGAGGTTCCGGCGTGCACCGTTCTGATGGCCGCGAGAAGAAACTCCGGGTCTGCGTCCTTCAACAGGAACCCGCTCGCTCCCCCGCGGATCGCACGCGTGGCTGCCTCGTCGAGATCGAAGGTCGTGAGCACGATGATGCGCGGGCGCGCACCGCCGCGCGCATCCGCCGCTCGAAGAATCGCCTCGCTTGATTGAATACCGTCCATGACCGGCATCCGGATGTCCATCAGGATCACGTCGGGGCGCGACGATGCCGCAAGTGCGATGCCCTCAACACCGTTGCTGGCCTCGCCCACGAACTTCAGGTCGGGCTGCGATGACACGAGCATCCTGATACCGGTGCGAAATAGCGCCTGGTCGTCAACCAGGGCGACCTTGATCTGCGCGACCTTCAACTGCGCGCTCACGCTCGGGCTGCCGCGGTCGCCGGGATGCTCGCAACAACGACGAAGTGGTGGTCGTCAACCTTTGTTGTGAGCTGCCCGCCCACGAGGGCGGCGCGTTCCTTCATGCCCGCGAGTCCATGCCCAACCCGCAACTCTGCTGTCGCGGGCGATGCCAAGACCGCGCTACTGATCGTGATTTCCAGTTCATCGGTTGCCCACTCGAATCTCACACTGACCTCTTCCCCTATGTATCCATGGCGCAGCGCATTGGTGAGCGCCTCCTGCACGATTCGGTACACCGCGAGCTGCTGGCCGGTGCCGAGCTGGAGCGGATGGCCTTTGGTAGTGAAGGCGACGATGAGTCCGGATGCGCGCAGCTGGTCGAGCAAGCGTCCCAGGTCAGCGAGTGCAGGCTGTGGCCCCTCGGTCTGCGGATGTCTGAGCTGGCCCAGTAGCAGCCGAACGTCAGCGAGGGCCTCCCGGGCTGTCGAGGAGATCGCGCTCAGTGCGCCGTCCACGGCCTCCGGGTCGTTTGCCTTGGCATACCGGGCGCCGTCTGCTTGCGCAATGACGACCGCGAGCGAATGAGCAACAACGTCATGCATGTCTCGGGCGATCCGGTTGCGCTCCTGCTCAACGATGACATCCTGCTCCGCTGCTTCCGCCTCGAGTTGGGCGGCCTTCTCAGCCTGGCGGCTGGCACGGGCGCCGACGCGAGTCCGCACCAATGTTCCGGCAGTCCACGGAAGCCCCAGAAGCCCGATCAGCAGCCCGAGGTTGAAGGTGAGTTTGATGAGAGTCCCCGCCGCCTGCGCCACGGACCGCACACCAATCGTGACCCCGATAGTCGGCGCGTGCGCGCCCCACTCAAGATAGATGGCACCCAGAATCGCGCCGACAAAAACCGATCCGAACCCGATCCATCGGATCCGCCGATCGCCATAGCGAGCGTTCGTGTACAGGATGCCCAGGATCGCAAGATCGGATATTCCCGGCTGCAGGTTCGCGAAGTACATCTGGAACAGCGCCGCTGCCCACGCGAGCACGAGCGAAAGCAGGGGCGAGAACCGACGAAGGCAGAGCGCGACGGCGAACAGAAGAGCCATGATCGCGCTCGAAAACTGGTCACCACGGTTTAGCGGAGCGGCACAGACGACGAAGTAGACGAGTCCAACTCCGACATCGATCACCGTCTGGCCACGCGTCAA
>JADGOT010000108.1 GCA_017882805.1 Glaciihabitans sp.
CGTCGCTGGTCCTCCCCACAGCAGGCTCGTCGCCCTCGATGGTCTGCGCGGGATAGCCGCAATCTCGGTTCTGATCTTTCACTTCACGTTTCGTTCGGCACAGCTGTTTCCACAACTGGGCACGCCGTGGGAATTCGGGCGGTGGGGCTACTACGGCGTAGCCCTGTTCTTCGTTATTTCCGGCTTTGTGATCTTCCTCTCTCTGCAGGGCGCCACCGTGGGCCGATTTGTTCTTGCGCGAGCGATCCGCCTGTACCCGATCTATCTGGTTGCCGCGGCGCTCACCTTCTTACTGGTATCTCTTGTGCACCTGAACGGGCGCGAGGTTACGCCAGTTCAGGCTCTGGCAAACTTTCCGCTCATCCAATTTCTCTGGGGAGCGCCCCTGATTGACGGCGTCTACTGGACACTCGGGGTAGAGGTCGCCTTCTATGTTGTGATCGGAATTCTCTTCTTCAGCGGGCTGCTTCGCGGCCGGTGGCGTGCCCTCACAATCCTGGGCTGGCTCGTCGTGGTTTGCGCCCTGTGCGCGGGTTACCGGCGACTCCCGGCCGATGCGGCGACCGCTCTCATGGGTGTCCACTTCGCCGTGGAGTGGATGCCCGTGTTTGGTTTGGGTATGGTCTTCTTTCTGCTGTGGTCTGGGGAGCGCGGCGTTCTCACATTCGCGCTTGGTCCGCTGTCGATCCTCGCGTCGTGGTACACCCTGCGCGACGGAACACTAACGATCGCAATTCTCGCCATTTGCGTTCTCGTGATTTTCGCGCTGTGGGGTCCCGTCGCGGCGCTGGGCAATCGACCTCTTCGCTTTCTCGGTGACATTTCCTATCCGCTGTACCTGACGCATCAGAATCTGGGATACATCGCTCTCGTGGGATTTGCTGGACTCGGTCTCTCCCGGTGGGTGAGCGTCCCCACCGCGGCCATCGGTGCGCTCGCGATCGCGACCGCGCTCACCTACCTGGTCGATCGGCCGGTCCGCCGACTTCTGCGGCGAGTACTTCTGCATCGCGACACCGTCGGCTAACGACTGTTGCGAACGGAGGCCAACCAGTGCCGGGTCTCGAAGTCTGGGAGAATTGACCCATGACCGCCGTTGCCGCCACCGCCCAGCCGGTTGCGCGCGCCGCGAGTGAGCCACTGCACATTGGCAATCTGACCCTCGATGTTCCCGTCATCCTTGCGCCCATGGCAGGCATCACCAACACCGCGTTCCGCCGTCTCTGCCGCGAGTACGGTGCCGGGCTGTATGTCAGCGAGATGATCACCAGTAGGGCACTGGTCGAGCGCACACCCGAGAGCATGCGACTGATCCGCCATCATGAGTCAGAGACGACGCGCAGTATCCAGCTCTACGGAGTCGACCCAAAGACCGTTGCCGCAGCCGTCACAATGCTGGTTGCTGAGGATCGCGCCGACCACATCGACCTGAATTTTGGATGCCCGGTGCCGAAGGTCACCCGTAAGGGCGGGGGCGCCGCTCTGCCGTGGAAGACCGACCTGTTCCGCGACATTGTCGAGCGCGCAGTGAAGGCGGCCGGCGATATCCCGCTCACGATCAAGATGCGTAAGGGCATCGACTCCGAGCACCTGACCTATCTGGAGGCAGGGCGAATCGCCGAGGGAGCCGGCGTCGCGAGCATCGCGCTCCACGCCCGCACGGCTGCCGAGTTCTATTCGGGTACCGCTGACTGGGCCGCGATCGAGACGCTGAAGAACGCCGTGACAAGCGTGCCCGTGCTGGGCAATGGTGATATCTGGAGCGCGGACGACGCTCTGCGGATGGTGCGCGAGACCGGAGCGGATGGAGTCGTTGTGGGCCGTGGCTGCCTGGGGCGGCCGTGGTTGTTTGGCGATCTCAGTGCGGGCTTTACCGGGAAAGCCACGAAGCTCGAACCGAACCTCGGGTTCGTTGCTACTGCCTTCAAGCGACACGCTGAGTTGCTGGTCGAGTTCTTCGACGGCGACGAGGATCGCGCGTGCCGCGACATCCGCAAGCACGTGGCCTGGTACTTCAAGGGCTATGCGGTCGGTGGCGACCTGCGAGCGAGCCTGGCAACCGTTCAGTCGCTGGCGATGATGGATGACCTTCTTGCGCAGCTCGATTGGACCCAGCCTTACCCGGGGCCCGACGCTGAAGGTCAACGCGGACGCGCAGGTACTCCCAAGAATCCGTCGCTGCCGGACCGCTGGCTCGACAGCCGTGAACTGCAGGAGACCCACCGCGCCGAGCTGACCGAGGCGGAGCTGCATCACAGTGGCGGATAGTTACAGCGGCACCGACTCGGAGCGATGGTTTCCCGAAGTGCACTCGAGCCGCCGGAGCGACTTCGCTCGTGACCGCGCCCGGCTGCTGCACTCGAGCGCGCTCCGACGCCTCGCGGCAAAGACCCAGGTGCTGAGCCCGGCGGCGGGCCTCGACTTCGCCCGAAACCGGCTCACGCATTCGCTCGAGGTTGCGCAGATTGGACGGGAGCTTGCATCCAGCCTGGGGCTCGACCCCGACATCGTCGACACCGCCTGCCTCGCCCATGACCTTGGGCATCCGCCCTTTGGGCACAATGGCGAGCGGGCTCTCAACGACTGGGCTCTGGATATCGGTGGGTTTGAGGGGAACGCGCAGACGCTCCGAGTGCTCACTCGTATCGAGCCAAAAGTCTTTGGTCCCGACGGTCGCAGCTACGGTTTGAATCTCACCCGGGCGAGCCTCGACGCGAGTTGCAAGTATCCGTGGCCCGAATCGGAGGGCATCCCCGATCCGAGCGGTCGAAGCAAGTTCGGCTTCTACGACGATGACGTTGCCGCGTTCCGGTGGCTCCGGGCGAGCGCGCCCGTTCGTCAGCTCTGCATTGAGGCCCAGGTGATGGACCTCAGTGACGACATCGCCTACTCGGTGCACGACTTCGAAGACGCCGTGGTCGGCGGATACATTGATGTGGCCGAGCTGGGAGCGAGGGTCAATCACGACGAGCTGGTCGACTCGATGTTCGCCTGGATCGGCGGCGAGCTCTCGCACGACGAGCTCATTTCGGCATTCGACCGCCTCGACAATCTCGACGTGTGGCTCGACACCTGGGACGGCAGTCGACTGGCGCAGGGCCGGCTGAAAAACCTCACGAGCCAGCTCATCGGACGCTTCCTTGGCGCGGCAGTCAGTGCGACACGCGCGGAGTTCCCACAGGAGTCGCTGATTAGGTTCTCTGCCAATGTCGTCGTGCCGCGCGAGATCCAGGCCGAGATCGCGGTACTCAAGGGAATTGTCGCCGCAAACGTTATGTCTACGAACGCGCGACAACCGCTGTACACGCAGCAGCGCTCAATCCTCACTGATCTCGCGAAACAGCTGTTGGCAACCGGCCCAACGGATCTGGATCCGGGGTTCGCCGCGGACTGGAATGAGGCGACCACGGACTCAGCCCGAAAACGCACCGTTGTCGATCAGATCGCGTCTCTCACCGACCAGTCCGCGATGGCCTGGCATCAACGGTTGGTGGGATAGCCGCTCTGTGCCGGTGGACGGCGCCAGCCAGCGACACCGCCCGACCGTAGAATCGTGGGCGTGGCAGGCCTGATCCGACGAAGCGATATTGACGAGGTTCGGTCGCGCACCAACATCGCTGACATTGTCGGGGAGTACGTCACGCTGAAGAATGCCGGCGTCGGCTCGATGAAGGGGCTGTGCCCGTTTCATGAGGAGCGAAGCCCGAGCTTTCACGTGCGTCCACAGGTTGGTTTCTACCACTGCTTTGGGTGCGGCGAGGGCGGCGACGTCTTCACCTTTTTGCAAAAGATGGACCACGTCACATTCTCCGAAGCGGTCGAACGGATGGCCGCGCGAATTGGGTACGAACTGCACTATGAAGACGGCGGGCAGGCCAGCGATCACGGCGTTCGCGCTCGCATCCTCGCTGCGAACAAGGCCGCAGAAGACTTCTTTGTTGCGCAGCTGAAGACGCCGGATGCGGAGCCGGGTCGCGCCTTCCTGGGCTCTCGCGGATTCGACTCATCGGCCGCCGAGCGCTTCGGCGTCGGCTTTGCCCCGCGCGGTGGCGCGCTTGGCAAACACCTGAAGACGCTGGGTTACTCCGAGGAAGAGCTGGTCACTGCAGGACTTCTCGGTCGCGGCGACCGCGGAGACGTCTACGACCGGTTCCGCGGACGGCTGGTTTGGCCGATCCGCGACATCACTGGTGCAACCCTCGGTTTCGGGGCGCGCAAGTTGCTGGATGATGACCAGGGGCCAAAGTATCTCAACACTCCCGAGACCGCCGTCTATCACAAGAGTCAGGTGCTCTACGGCCTCGACCTCGCCCGCAAAGACATCTCTCGTAGCCGCCAGGTGGTTGTTGTTGAGGGCTATACCGACGTAATGGCGTGCCATCTTGCCGGCGTCACGACGGCCGTTGCCACCTGTGGAACTGCGTTCGGAGTCGATCACATCAAGATCGTGCGCCGCGTGATTGGCGATGTCGACAACGCCGATACCACCGGTACAGGTGAAGTGATCTTCACGTTCGACCCGGATGAGGCGGGCCAGAAGGCCGCCAGTCGCGCGTTCGCGGAGGAGCAGCGGTTCGCCGCCCAGACGTTTGTCGCCGTGGCACCCGATGGACTCGACCCCTGCGATCTCCGCCTCAACAAGGGCGACGATGCCGTGCGGGCCCTCATCAAGCGCCGCCGCCCCATGTTCGAGTTCATGATCAAGCGCCACCTGGACGCTCACAACCTCGAGACCGTCGAGGGTCGTGTCGCGGCCTTGCGAGAGTCGGCACCGGTCGTTGCAGGCATCCGCGACCAAGCCATGAGCGTGGGCTACACGCGAAGTCTCGCTGGCTGGCTCGGGATGGAGCCCGCTGACGTCGCTCGTGCGATCACCGCGGCTCGCAGATCGACACCACGAAGCGCAGCAGAGCCGACGACGCAGGCGGCACCCGAGCCGGAGCAACGGGCGGCGGAGTTCTCGCTCACCGACCTTCCGGTAGACCAGCCGACGCGCCAGGAGCGCGACGCGCTAATGGCGATCCTGCAGCACCCGAACGATGTGGGTCGAGAGTTGGTCGAGCGGGTCGCCCGCGTCAGGTTCGTCAATTCGACTCTCACCGTTGTTCGGGATGCCGTGGCGACGAGCATCGGATCGCTCGAAACCCCCGACTGGGTCGCTGCCGTAACGGCGGAGGTCCCGGCCACCTACGCGAGCCTCGTTCAGCAGCTCGCGGTCGGGCCGATTCCCGAGCGTCAAGACCGGATGGCGGCGTATTGCGCTCGGGTTGCAAGCGACCTCGTCGATCGAGATCTGTTGCGCACCAAGGCCGATCTTCTCGGGGCACTCCAACGCACCGACACCGCGAGTGAACCCGATAAGTACCGCCAGCTCCAGGAACAACTGGTGAGCGTTGAGACAGAACGCCGCAGGCTGCGCGACGAGTGACGGTCGAACATTTCGCGCGCGTTAACAATCCGGTTGCGATTTCGCTCGACTTCGGGGAGACCCCTCATTTGTGTTACACCTGAACAACGGTAATGAAGCCGCTGTACAACAGCGCGCCTTCTTCACATCAACAGAACAGAGGTAACGGATGAAGTCCCCATCCAAATTTGCGACTCGCGCGCTTGTCGCGGTCGCAGCAACCGCAGCGGTATCACTCGCACTCGTCGGCTGTGCCGGCGGAGGTTCGACGAGCTCGAACGCCAAGTCACTAATCGTCGGAACAACCGACGTCGTGACGTTCCTTGACCCTGCGGGCTCATACGACAACGGCTCGCTCGCGGTTCAGACGCAGGTATTTCCCTACCTGTTCGATTCGCCGGTCGGATCGTCAACGCCGACCCCTGACATCGCGCAGTCGGGCAAGTTCACTACCCCGACCACTTTCACGGTCAAGCTCAAGAAGGGCCTGACGTTTGCGAATGGCCACAAGCTCACCTCATCCGATGTGAAGTTCTCGTTCGACCGCCAGACAAAGATCGCCGACCCGAACGGGCCGTCGTATCTTCTGGGCAACGTCGACAGCGTCTCCGCACCGGACCCGCTGACCGTCGTCTTCAAGCTGAAGGCCGCCAACGACCAGACGTTCGTCGGCGTGCTATCCAGCCCTGCCGGTCCCATTGTCGACGAGCAGTCGTTCAGTGCCGACAAGGTGACGCCGGACGCGACCATCGTCAAGGACAAGGCCTTTGCCGGCCAGTACTCGATCTCGAGCTACAAGTTCAACAACCTGGTTAAGTTCTCCGCGTTCGCGGGGTACAAGGGCAACAAGGGCCTCGCCAAGACACAGACCATCGTCCTGAAGTACTACACGTCAGCCTCGAACCTGAAGCTTGACGTGCAGCAGGGTTCTATCGATGTTGCGTACCGCTCGCTGTCCGCTACGGACATCGACAGCCTGAAGGGCGACAAGAAGGTCAAGGTTCACTTCGGTCCCGGTGGAGAGATCCGCTACATCGTGTTTAACTTCAACACGATGCCGTTCGGCGCCACGACGAGTACCCCGGATGCGGCCAAGGCGCTCGCAATCCGCCAGGCTGCTGCGGACCTCGTTGACCGCCAGGCGATCGCAACGCAGGTCTACAAGGGCACGTTCACGCCGCTGTATTCGTACGTTGCTGCGGGCCTCTCGGGATCGACTGATGTGCTGAAGTCGCTCTACGGCGATGGAAACGGCAAGCCGGACGCTGCCAAAGCGAAGGCAGTGCTGGCCGCAGCCGGAGTTACGACACCGGTCGCCCTGAGCCTGCAGTACGTGCAAGACGGCCACTACGGCCCGTCTTCTGCGGACGAGTACGCGCTGATCAAGAGCCAGCTTGAAGCCGACGGCATCTTCGCCGTTGACCTCAAGTCGACGGAGTACGTCACGTACTCGAAGCAGCGCGTAGCGGACACCTACCCGGCTTACCAGCTGGGTTGGTTCCCGGACTACGCAGACGCGGACAACTACCTGACGCCGTTCTTTACCGAGAACAACTTCCTCACCAACCACTACAACAGCAAGCCTGTTCAGGCGGAGATTGCGAAGGAAGCGACAGAGACCGATCCCGCAGCACGCAAGAGCGAGATCGAGAAGGTTCAGGCACTGGTTGCCGCGGATCTCTCCACTCTGCCGCTCCTGCAGGGCTCGCAGGTCGCGGTCGCTGGTGCGGGCGTCAACGGTGTTCAACTTGACGGCTCGTTCAAGTTCCGTTTCGGAGGGCTCTACAAGTAAGCGGGCTGAAGCCCAAAAGCGATAGTTTCCAAGTAGCTTGATCGGGGTGGCGTGCGAGAGCACGTCGCCCCGATTACTTCTCCTCTTCGTTAGGCCCCCTTTGTTTGAGTCACTGGCATGAGTACGACGGTCTCTGCAGACGTCGCTCCGTCTCCACCCGCGAGCGAAGCCCCGAAGCGAAAGCTTCTGGGCGCAAATCCGCTCGTCCGCTACATCATTGTTCGCTTCCTGCTGATCATCCCGACGATCTTCATTCTCGTCAGCATGGTGTTCATCATCATGCGGGTTGCGGGCGATCCAATCACCGCGGCGCTGGGCGGGCGGCTTTCGCCGGAGCAACTGGCTGAACGTATCCACAAGGCCGGATACGACCGTCCGATCATCGTTCAGTACGTCGAGTACATCGGTCAGGTGTTCACGGGCAACTTCGGCAAATCGATCACCGACGGCCGACCAATTTCGGCCATCATCGTCACGTACGGCACGGCAACACTCGAACTGGCGATTTACGCTCTCATCGTCGCTCTCATCGTCGGCATCCCGCTCGGGATGGTGGCCGCCTACTTCCGTGATCGCTGGCCAGACGCGATTCTTCGAATCTTTGCGATCCTCTGGTACGCGACACCCGTGTTCTTCGTCGGACTGCTGCTCAAGCTGGTCTTCGCGGTCTGGCTGGACATCCTGCCGGTCGCCGGGCGGGCATCCACTCGCACTGAGCTAGACCTGGATTCACTGCCACACCCGACCGGCATTTATCTCATCGACGCCTTCCAGCTCGGGGATCCCGGCGCCATCGGCGACGTTCTCTCGCACGCTGTTCTGCCCGGCCTCGCGCTCGGCTTCCTGACCGCCGGTATCTTCCTGCGGCTGGTGCGCACCAACGTCATCGGTACCCTCTCGATGGACTACGTTGACGCCGCCCGATCCCGGGGAGTAAGCGAGTTTAGGCTGGTTCGGAAGCATGCCTTCAAGCCCGCCCTCATCCCCGTGATTACGGTCATCGGCCTCCAAATCGCCCTGCTTCTCGGTGGCGCTGTGCTCACGGAGACAACCTTTGAATGGCGTGGCTTGGGATTCCAACTCACGCAGTATCTCGGCGCACGAGACTTTGTCGCTGTGCAGGGAATTGTCGCTGTACTCGCGGTCATTGTTGCGGTGACGAACTTCATCGTCGACATCATTGCCGCACTCATCGACCCTCGAGTGAGGTACTGATGACCGCGGAACAGCCTCCGGGGCGCCCGAGCTTCTGGTCACGTTTGCCCGTTATCCGCCAGCTTCAACAGAGCGTGGGGCTCCAGCGCGGCATGCTCATCGTTGGTCTCACGATCTGCGCCATCTTCATCCTGACCGCGATCTTTGCGCCACTGATTGCGCCGTATGGCTTCGCACAGTTACGGGATGCGCACGGCGATTTCGGCGCTCAGGATCCGCCGGGAGGCAAGCACCTGCTCGGCACGACCGTGGGTGGCTACGACGTTCTGTCCCGGGTTATCTGGGGCGCGCAGACCGCATTGCTGGCAATTCTCGTTGCCGTCACGCTCTCGGTCTTCCTGGGCATCGTGCTCGGCGTTGTGTCCGGCTATATCGGGGGCTGGCTCGATCGCATCCTCGTCGTCATCGCCGACGCCGTATATGCATTCCCGACGCTCCTGCTGGCGATCGTCTCGGCGATCATCATCAGCCAGGGCCAGTCGAACCTCTTCGGCGGCATCCTCGCGGCGGGGTTGTCGATCACGGTCGTCTTCATTCCGCAATACTTCCGGGTCATCCGCGCCGAGGCCGTGCGCATCAAGTCAGAGGCCTACGTCGAATCCGCGAAGGTGGTGGGAACCGGCATCATCCGCATTATGTTCCGCCATGTCCTGCGTAATGCAACGCGGTCGCTGCCGCTGATCATCACGTTGAATGCGTCAGAGGCGATCTTCACTCTGGCCGCGCTCGGCTTTCTGGGGTTCGGTATCGAGCCGAACTCCGCGGCCGAGTGGGGCTATGACCTCAACAAGTCGATCTCGGATGTCACAAGTGGCATCTGGTGGACCTCAATCTTCCCCGGCACGGCGATCGTGCTGGTGGTGGTCGGCGTCACGCTCGTCGGCGAGAGCCTCAACGACCTCGCCGACCCGCGTCTGCGCACACGTCGTCGCGCGTCGCGCGTGCCGTCTCCGGGAGCCGCGGTCGCGGTCGTGCCAGGAGCCACTCTCGATGACGTTCTGAGCGGTGACGCTCTCGGGATCGTGCCAAACGAGACGGAACCGCGATGAAGAACGTCGTTGAAATTCGGGACCTTGCGATCACCTTCGCGACTGACGGCGCGTCCGTCGTCGCTGTCGACAATGTGAGTCTTACCGTCGCGCCCGGCGAGGTACTGGCCATCGTGGGTGAGTCCGGCAGTGGTAAGACCGTGACCGCGAAGGCCATCCTCGGCCTGCTTCCCGAGACGGCGACGGAGTCTGGCGTGGTCATGCTGGGCGCGAATGACATCGTGCAGTTAAGCGGCAAGCAGTTGCGCGCGGTCCGGGGCGTAGACGTCGCCATGGTCTTCCAGGAGCCCTCGACCGCGCTCAACCCCGTCTATACGGTGGGGTGGCAGATCGCGGAGGGTTTGCGCGCACACGGCAAGTACAGCCGCAAGCAAGCCAGAGCCAAGGCAATCGAGATACTCGGCAAGGTAGGAATCCCCGACCCCGAGACCCGGGTCGACTACTACCCGCACCAGTTCTCGGGCGGGCAGAAGCAGCGCGTGGTCATCGCGATGGCACTCGTGCTCGACCCAGGCCTCATCGTTGCTGATGAACCAACCACAGCACTCGATGTCACCGTGCAGGCTGAAATCCTCGACCTGTTGCGGCGGTGTCGTGACGAGTTCGGCGCCGCGATCGTGCTCATCACCCACAACATGGGCGTGGTTGCCGATCTCGCCGATCGAGTCGCCGTCATGTACAACGGCAGGATCGTTGAAGAGGCGGACGCCCGCACCCTGTTCGCTTCGCCTAAAGATCCGTACACGCAACGACTGCTCGCTGCGGTGCCAAAGCTCGGTACCGGCATCGCTCACACCCGAGAGCGAGCGGCAGCTCGCCCCAGCACGGAGAGCGCACCCGTCGTCGAGGCGAAGAACCTCGTCATCGAATACGCCGGACGATTCGGTCGCAATGCCTTCCGTGCCGTAGACGACGTGAGCTTCAGGATCTACGCGGGTGAGGTTCTCGGTCTGGTGGGGGAGAGCGGATCGGGAAAGACCACTATCGGTCGGTCCATAGTTGCTCTCACCAAGGTCACCGGTGGCTCGCTGAAGGTGCTCGGCCAGGAGATGCGGGGCGTGCGCGAGAGCCAGTTCAAGCACCTGCGCAGCGATATCGGATTCGTGTTCCAGGACCCGGCATCGAGCTTCAACCCGTTGCTGTCGATTGCGGAGTGCGTGGCCGAACCTCTCGTCGTGCACGGCCGTGCCGACGATGCCGGGGCGGCTCGCCCCCGGGTCAACGAGTTACTCGAGGCAGTGCAGTTGCCGAAGTCATTCGGCGATCGCTTTCCCCATGAACTGAGCGGGGGCCAGCGCCAGCGCGCCAGCCTCGCCCGATCGCTGGCTCTCGAACCGACGCTTCTCATCGCCGACGAACCGACGAGTGCACTGGACGTGTCAGTTCAGGCTCGCGTGCTTGAGCTATTCTCGGAGTTGCAACGAGAGTTCGGATTTGCGGCACTGTTCATCAGCCACGACCTCGCGGTCGTGGACCTGCTGGCCGACCGCATCGCCGTGCTCTACCAGGGAAAGCTTGTTGAAGAAGGCACTGGGGCTGAGGTGCTCGTGGCACCAAAGCACCCGTACACCCAGCGCCTTCTCGCTTCACTGCCGGTCCCGGATCCGGTGGAGCAGGCAGTCCGACGCGAAAAGTTGCGATCACTTCAGACCGAGGATTAACGTGCCCGACGCTCCAACCTCTCCAACATTCGCCGTTCACGCGGACGACCTTTCGATTCGCTATGCGTCGAGCCGATCAACCTCGCGTCATCAGGCGGTCAACGGGGTGACCTTCGCAATCCCGCAGGGCGAGATTCTCGCCGTAATCGGTGAGTCTGGGTCGGGCAAGAGTTCGCTCGCCCGAGCCGTCGCCGGGTTGGCGGGAACGGGTGGCCCAAACCCGGTCATTTCCGGCGGTTCGCTCACGGTCCTCGGAACATCCGTGCGCGACATTTCGCAGCGCAAGCGCGACCGGCTTTCGCTGCGCATCGGCTACGTGCCGCAGGATGCGGGCGCCGCGCTCGACGGACGGCTCACGGTGGGCGAGAACGTTGCGGAGCCGATCTACTCCCGCGACGAAAACTTTGACCAGCTCGAGGCCGGTATTGCCGTTGCGACCGTGATCGATGCCGTGCGGCTTCCGCTGACCACTATGAATTCGTATCCTCATGAGCTCAGCCGCGGCCAGCGACAGCGCGTCGCCATTGCCAAAGCGCTCATCCTCGAGCCGACGCTTCTCGTTGCGGATGATCCGACCGCGGGTATCGATGTGACGGTGCGAGGCACCATTCTGGACATCATCGCTGACCTCCACAAGGATCGATCCTTCTCTGCCCTCATAGTCAGTCACACAGTCAGCGAAGTTCGCCGGTTTGGCGACCGCGTTGCGGTCATGCATCGTGGGATGATCGTGGGAATCGGCGCCGTGGACGAGGTCCTCGACTCTCCACAGCACGAATACGTCTCGGGGTTGGCCCGGGCGCTGAACGACCTGAAAGCGGCGGAGGAACTGGGTGTCAGCTAGCAGAATCTGGGTCGGCACATACACCGACGATATGAACGGTTCGGCAACCGGTATCGGCGTGCTTGGCGTGGCTGCCGACGGTTCGCTCGAAGACCACGGGCTCGCGGCAGCGGCTGATTCACCCTCGTTCCTCGCGAGCTCCGGCGACACCGTGTACGCGGCCGGAGAGGGTGCCCGAGTTGTCTCGGCCTATCGAGTTGCGGGCAACGAGCTGCACTTTCTGGGACTTCAGAACACCGCGGGCGAGCTTCCGTGCGCTCTGGCCGTGCTTGGTGATCGCGAAGCGCTCGCGGTGGCGTGTTACGGCGACGGAACCGTCGACGTTCATCCGATCGCTCCCGACGGGTCACTCGGTAAGACGGGGCAGTCGCTGCGAGGCGTCGGCAAGGTCTCGCGAATCAACCAGGACGGCCCGCACGCGCACGCAGCCCTACAGATCGACGCGCACACTGTGCTGACAACCGATCTTGGAACGGATGATATTTACATCCATTCGCTCCACGGCGACCTGCTCACGCGAACGGGCTCGCTGAAGTTTCCGAAGGGAACCGGCCCCCGCGACCTGCTGCTGCATCCTTCCGGCTTGATCTGGATGCTCGCGGAGCTGAGCCATGAGATCTTCGTGCTGAAGCGCGACGGCGACACCCTGAGCATTGCTGGGAGTGTTGCCCTGCCGGGCGCAGAAGAAGGCGATCACGCGGCGTCACTCGCGCTGAGTTCAGACGGACGATTTGGGTACGCCGCCCTGCGCGGCTCTGACAACATCGCAGTGCTCGCCGTCGGCGACGATGGCGCGACCCTCACACCGGTCGGGACCGTTTGGTCGGGTGGTGGATGGCCGCGGCACCTCGTCATAGACGGCGAGTACCTGCGGGTCGCGAATCAGCTCACGAACTCCGTGGTGACATTCACGCTCGGCGCGGATGGCCTTCCGGTGCAGCACAGCTCGCTGGTCGTGCATTCGCCCACCTACCTCCTGTTGGCCTAGTTTGGCTCGCGAGCAGACTTTGATAAAGTAGCTAAGCTGTTCCAGCAATCCTCGATAGCTCAATTGGCAGAGCATCGCACTGTTAATGCGGCGGTTCTTGGTTCGAGTCCAAGTCGGGGAGCACAGTAAGCTTTAGGAGAAGTGTCCAACCCTCCACGGTTGGGCACTTCCTCTTTAATGCTCACTCCCTGGGCCTACTCCCTGGGGAGTACATGGGCGGGTCCGGGCAGTGGATGTCGTGCCAGCTGCGTCCGCGTACGATCGAGCCATGCAGCAGCCCGGGTCGTATAGTGGCGGACGCCCTCAGGACGACCGCCAGTGGGGCAGCCCCTGGCACGACGCCGAGCACGTGCGTCGGGTTAGGCGTGGCAGGCTGCTCTTCCCGGTGGTATTTTCGCTGCTCATTCAGGTCCCTTCCGCGTTCCTGACCTTTAGCCCGGGTCAGCGGCCGGCATTGCTGCACCTCACGAGTTCGCAGTTCTGGTTTGCTCTCGTGCTGACGATCATCGGCCCGCTCGCACTCCTCGCCCGGCGTCGATTCCCCGGGCCCGTCGTGGCGCTCGTCGCGGCGGCGGCGGGTGTCGACCTGTTCGTCGTCGGGCCGGAGAAGTCTGCGGTCTACATCTCGCTCGCGTTTGCGATCGTCAGCGCGATCACTCATGACGCGCGCGTGTGGGCGTGGATCTCGGTCGGTACGGCCTGGATCGGCAGCCTGGCGGTGTCCATCATTCTCGGCACCACATGGTCGCCGTTCCGCATCGCGGCAACGACGTTGGGCATCCTGATCGTCTTCGGCATCGGGGAGTCATCGCGAACCCGGGCAGACCGCATCGTCCAAATCACGCGCATCCGTTCCCAGCGTCGGCAGAGCGAGGTGCAGGCCGAGCGTGTGCGTATTGCCCGCGAACTGCACGACGTGCTAGCTCATTCGCTCAGCCAGATCAACGTACAAGCGGGGGTCGGGCTACACCTGATGGATTCGAAGCCCGAGAAGGCTCGCGAGGCGCTCGCGAGCATCAAGGAAACCAGCAAATCTGCTCTCGACGAGGTGCGCTCGGTTCTGGGAGTTCTCCGCGCGGAGGGCACCCCCGAGGACGACGCACCGCTCGTGCCCGAATCGGATCTCAGCCGAATCGAGTGGCTCGCTGCGTCCGTCAGCACACAGGGCGTCGAAGTCACAGTGACTGGCAACCTCGTGAACGTGCCCCAGGCAACTCAGCTGGCAATCTTTCGGATTGTGCAGGAGTCACTTACGAACATCCTGCGTCACGCCAAGGCCACAACGGCTGCCGTCGAGCTGGGCGAAAAGGGTGGGTTCTACGTCGTCACGGTGATCGACAACGGAACCGCGCCGGCGCCGACGAAGGATACTGAGGGACGCGGTCTTCTCGGTATGCGCGAACGCGCGGAGCTTCTCGGCGGCACCCTCGACGCAGGGGCGGCCCCGGGTGGAGGGTTCCGCGTCGCTGCGCGCATCCCCGTTCGTTCGACCGAGAGGCTGTCATGATTCGTGTTGCAATCGCCGACGACCAGGGCCTGATCCGCGCTGGGTTCCGGAGCCTGCTCGAGGCAGAGCCCGACATTGAGATTATTGGCGAGGCTGGCACCGGGAGTGAGATCGTCCAGCTCGTGCGGCGCGAGCGTCCCGATGTCGTGCTCATGGATATCCGGATGCCCGACGGCGATGGCCTGTGGGCAACCGAGCAGATCGTCGCTGACCCGAAGCTCGGCAGCACGCACATCGTGATCGTCACGACGTTTGAGCTGGACGAATACGTCGGCCATGCTATTCGCGCCGGCGCGAGCGGATTTCTGGTGAAAGACACCGAACCCGTGGAACTCATTCGCGCGGTGAGAGTCGTCGCCGGGGGTGATGCACTGCTCAGCCCGAGTGTGACGAGACGACTGCTCGAGCGAGTTGCCGTCGACTGGAAGGACGCACCAGACACCACTGCGCTGCGCACCCTGACCGACCGAGAACGCGAGGTTCTTGCTCTCGTCGGACGTGGACTGACGAATGACGAGATAGGCCGTGAGTTGTACCTCAGCCCGTTGACGGCCAAGACGCACGTCTCGCGCATTATGTCGAAGCTGACGGCACGCGATCGCGTGCAGCTAGTTGTGGTCGCCTATGAGACGGGTCTCGTCAAGGCAAGCTGGATCTAGCTCTCGTCATCGGGAGTACGCACCGCTGGTAATTGCTCCCGGGGGAGTAGCCAATCGCCTCCACAGGGCAGATTCGGCTCAGGGTGTTCACGACGAGGCTGTATTTCAGAAGGTTCACCCGAACCTCACAAGCAAAGGAATACATCGTGTTGTCATCGCTCGCCGCCGCCGCTCCCGCGTTTCACGGGGGCGTCGCATTTCTACCGCTGTTCATCATTGGCCATGTTTTCTGGTTCGTGATCATCGTCCTGATCATCGCGTTTGCGATCGGTGGTCGTCGTCGTCGCTGGGCTCGCTGGAACGCAATGGGTCACGGCGGATTCGGACCGTGGGGCAATTCGGCCGCTCGCAGCGCCGAGTCCACCCTCGCCGAGCGCTTTGCGCAGGGCGACATCGACGAGAAGGAATACCGCGCACGCCTCGAGGTTCTTCGATCGAACAACCCGACGCAGTTCCCGGGTGCCAAGTAGCCCCAGGTAGCCACTACCGAACCGATCTCCCTCTGGGCATCCAGCCCAGGGGGAGATTGCTGTTTCTAGTCCTCGAGATGGTCGACGCCCGGAGTCCAGCTCTGATCCGGAATGCCCCAGCCACGTTTTTTCAGTACCTTGCCAACGGACTTCGCGGACGCGTAGTCGAGCCGATCGGCGTAGAGGATGCCGTCAAGATGGTCGAACTCGTGCTGGAAGATGCGGGCCAGCCATCCGTCGGTGGCAATCTCGAATTTCGAACCATCCAACTCCGTTGCCCGAAGAATCGCCTGGGCCGACCGCCGAAGACCGTACCGCTCGCCGGGGATCGACAGGCATCCCTCAGACTCCGACTCCTCGTTTGCCTCGCCGGTCGGCGTCGGTGTGATCCAGAGTTCGGGGTTGATCGCCGTGCCGCGCCACACAACGTCGTCGGCATCCGACCAGTTGTACACGAAAATTCGCAGCGCAACGCCTACCTGTGGCGCGGCCAGACCGACGCCGGGCGCTGCTTCCATGGTGTCGAACATGTTCGCGACGAGAGTGGTGAGCGTCCGGTCGAATTTGGTGACCGGGAGCGCCGCGGAGTGCAGTACAGGATCGCCACTGATTCGGATGGGGAGAACGGCCATTTACACAGATTATCGGCCCGTTGACAGGTAGATTCATCGGGTGTCCCTCCACCTCGTCACTCTGACCCCCCAGGAGGCTCTTGGCATTCCGATCGCGCTCGTCGGTTCGGTCTTTCTTGCCCTTGGCGCGCAGTTTCAGCATCGCGGTGTCAGCAAGGTGGATGCGACCACCGCACCCGAAGACAAGGCCGGTCTCAACATCGGCCAGCTTTTCTCCCTGGCTCGCCGTCCGTCGTGGCTTATCGGCACGCTCATGCTCGGTCTCGCGATTCTGTGCCAGTTGCTCAGCCTCACGTTTTCGCCCCTCACAGTGGTGCAACCGCTTGGCGTGGTCGGGCTCGTGATCACATCGATCGTGAATTCGAGAGTGAGCCACAAGTCGCTCGATGCGGCATCCATTCGGGCGATCGCTTTTTGCGTGATCGGTGTCGGCCTGTTTGTCACGATCGCCGCGATCACGACGACATCGGTCGCAATCGGCGCGACTCAGCTGCTGGTGGTGCTGGTTATCCTTGCGGTTGTGCTTGTCGCCTTGGCCCTCGTCTTCGCGTTCTTTCGCAAGAAGTTCTCGACCATCTTCTACATCGTCGGCGCCGGCGTCCTCTTTGGGTTTGTGGCAACCCTGGCGAAGGTAGACATCGACCGAATTCAGACAATCATTCGCGCACATCGTGAGCTTCAGGTCAGCGACTCACTGACAATTGTCTGTTTGCTCGGCCTGATTCTCGCCGCCCTGCTGGGCTCGTATTTCGTGCAGACGGCCTATTCCTCCGGCCCTCCCGATTTGGTGGTCGCCGGCTTGACCGTTGTCGACCCGCTCGTCGGAGTCACTATCGGAATCGTGGTGCTTGGCGAGGCGTCGGGAGCGCCGCTCTGGGCGGCCGTTGTGTTTGTGCTCGCGGGCTTGGTCTCGATCTATGGGGTCTTCCAGTTGTCAAAACATCACCCACAGATTCGCCGCTAGGGTACCGTTGAGGTAGCTTTCCAGTGCTAATCGCGCAACCGCGGACTACCGCCGGGTTGCACAGATGAGGGAACCCCCAACTTGACTGACGCCCCACCGCGTAATGCCTCTGTGGGCAATCCCACGGTTGGCGATTCGCCCGAGGTCGCCCCAGCCTATGACGCCGTGCCAGCAGTTCCGGCCGGCGACGATTCGAAGCCACTAACGGTCGTCATCGGTTCAGACACCTTCGCGCCCGAGATCAACGGCTCCGCCACCTTCTCGGCCAGCCTTGCCGGCGGCCTCGCGCGTCGCGGCCACACCGTGCACATCGTCGCGCCTGCCGCCGGGCGCCACAAGAACGGTGTCTTCCAGGAGGAACACGGCGGCGAGATGGTCACCGTGCACCGGCTCTGGAGCTGGCGCTACCGCCCGCACCCGTGGCTACGATTCGCGTTGCCGTGGCGCATCCAGTCGAACAGCAGGCGAATCCTCGATTCGGTCCAGCCGGATGTCGTGCACATCCAGTCGAACATTGTCATCGGGCGCGGTCTGTCGAAACAGGCGGTCAAACGCAAGATCCGTCTGATCGCAACGAACCACGTGATGCCCGAGAACCTGCTCGAGTTCAGTCTCGTTCCCCGATTCGCTTTCGGGATGGTCATTCGGTGGCTCTGGTGGGATGCGAATCACATCTACAGCCGCGCCGAGGCAATGACCAGCCCGACGCGTCGAGCCGCCGATCTGGTCGAAGCGCACACGAAGATTCGGGGTGTGCTTGCTATCTCGTGTGGCCTCGAATCGAGCAATTACACCCCAAGCTTTGCGCCACGCACCGAGAACCTGATTGTCTTCGTCGGCCGCGTCACAAGCGAGAAGCAGATCGACAAGCTCGTCAAGGCATTCGCCCTGCTCGATCCAGCACTGAACGCGAAGCTCGAGATCGTGGGCGGCGGAGAACTCGAGGGGGAGCTGAAGCACCTCGCCGAGTCTCTCGGCGTCGCCGAGAACGTGAAGTTCGACAGTTACGTATCGACCGAGTTCCTGCGCAATTCGCTCACCCGCGCCACGGTGTTTGCCATGCCGTCGATCGCGGAGTTGCAGAGCATTGCGACCATGGAGGCGCTCGCATCGGGGCTCCCAGTGGTTGCTGCGAATGCCATGGCGCTCCCTCACCTCGTGCACGACGGCAAGAACGGGTACCTGTTCGAGCCGGGCGACGTCGAGGAGTTCGCGGCGCGACTCACCGACGTGCTCACGATGCCCGAAGACAAGCTCCAGGAGTTCAAGCGCGAGAGCCTCAAGATCGTTGAGGCGCACGACATCAATCGCACGATTTCCACCTTCGAGGAGCTGTATCGCGGCCACAAGGTAGTCGAGCCGCTGATCGAGGAATCGCTACCGTTGCGCGAGATCATTCGCGATCGCATTGCACGTGTCAGAGCCAAAGCACCCAAGCTCGTCCGCGCCAGGTAGCCTGCATCACGCGCCTGAGCCACTTTTCGACCGTTCGATGGGCGAGATGGCCGTACGGTCAGCCTGTATCGTAATCTTGCCGCTTCCGGGCGGCTCAGGGGCGGTAGCTCAGCTGGTTAGAGCAGCGGACTCATAATCCGTCGGTCATGGGTTCAAGTCCCATCCGCCCTACCGAATCAGCTGGCAAAAAGTTTCTGGCGTGCGTGTCAACCTAGGCGGGCACCCCCCACGTCGTACTGGTGTGAGCCCAGATCCCTCGAAATTGACACCCGCCGCGCCGGCAACTGCCGCCGCGGGTGGTTTGCTGCCCTGGCTGCCATGGATTGGCGCGGCTATCGTCGTCGCAGTCGTTGGCGGCGCGGCCGGTGCCTATGGCGCGTTCGGCACGCCAGCACCGGCGAAAGTATCGTCGGCCATCGTTCTCGGTGCCGGAATCCAGGCCCTCGACTGCCCGGGCGGCGCTGCTGTCGAACAACTCGTCGGCGGTGAACGGGTTCTCGCTCTGAAGCGCTCCGTTGATTCCCACTACGTCCAGGTGCGCAACCCCTACGACATAAACCAGCTCGTCTGGCTACCGGCGGGCCTCGTTTCCGCCGACAAGCATGAGCCCGCGATCGGCACGCTCGATGTTGCGGGATGCCCGACGCCGACTGCTTCGCTCGACCCTCTTCCCGTCGTCCCCGTCGCGCCGGTCGCTCCGGCCCCCGGCAAGCCCGCGGGCGGTGGTCACCCCGCTCCGCCCAAGGAGACGGTAAAACCAGTCATCGTCAAGGCAAGTGCGTCCCCGACGACGGTGTTAAACAACGGTCCCTCGGTTCTGAGCGCGACTGCCACCGACAACGTGGGTGTCACCAGTGTCACGGTGAGCTGGACCGGGGCCGATACCGGCAGCGCCGCGATGCACCTCGTTGCTGGCGTGTGGCAGTACTCCTTCTCATCCAACCGAACCGACGGTCCGAGCTATGGAAACGTCGTGTTCAGCGTCGTCGCCCACGACGCCGCAGGCAATGCAAGCGCGCCCGTGACCGTGACCGTCGAACGACAGTTCTTCGGCTAAGAAAAGAATCTGACCATGTCAAAGCTCCTGCACATCATCATCGGCAGCGTCGCGGTAATCGCGGTCGCGACTGCCGCGGTTCTTATCGGCGTTCACTTCGCGCCGACGCCACACCTAACGACCGCGTCTGTCCCGGTTCTCGGGCCGCTAAGAGTTGACGGACAGCCGACATCGACCTCAGGAACCCAAAACCTGAGCCCGGTCGTGGGCCAAACCAGCGTTGTCACGCCGGGCCAAAAGGGTGTGAGCCCGATCGGCAGCCAGGTGCAGGCGCAGATCGATGCGCTGGATGCGGCGGATGGCGTGGACCCGGCAGCGGCCGAGCGGATCATCGGTGGCGGCGGCGCGACGCCGTCCACTCCTGCTGATGACCCGTGTTCCCCATCGTCGGGTGCGCCTGCCGCCGACTGCCCGGATGGCGTTCATGGCGCAGTGTTCGCCACCATGCACTACGGCACTCTCATCATGCTGATGGGAGCCAACCCGCCGCATGCACGGCACGACAGCGTCTTTGACTGCCC
>JADGOT010000109.1 GCA_017882805.1 Glaciihabitans sp.
CGCATGGATGCCAAGGCCGCTGCGCGAGCGGAGCTCGAGGCCGAGCGCGAAGCGGGAATCTGGACAGACGATGAGGGATTCGAGGTTGCGAAACAGGAGAGCGACGCCGATGAGTAACGTTGTAACCCGCGCAGACATCCCACGCGCGTCCCGGATTGTCGTCAAGGTTGGCTCCTCGTCGATCAGCGGCGCGAACGCTGGCCAGATCGGTCCTCTCGTGGATGCGCTCGCTAGTGCTCATGCACGCGGCGCCGAGGTGGTGCTGGTGTCGTCGGGTGCAATCGCGACGGGCATGCCCTTTCTGAAGTTGGACTCTCGCCCTACCGATCTCGCAACCCAGCAGGCTGCGGCGGCCGTCGGTCAGAACCTGCTCATCTATCGGTATCAGGAGAGTCTGCGTCGGTACGAGATCGTTGCTGGCCAGGTGTTGCTCACCGGCGGCGACATGGAGAACCCCGCGCATCGCAGCAACGCGCAGCGTGCCATGGAGCGCCTGCTGTCCTTGCGCATCTTGCCGATCGTGAACGAAAACGACACTGTGGCGACGCAGGAGATCCGTTTCGGCGACAACGACCGGCTCGCGGCACTGGTCGCCGAGCTAATCGACGCCGACCTTCTCGTTCTGCTCTCCGACGTAGACGCCCTCTACACGAAGCCGCCGCACGAGCCGGGAGCCGAGCGCATCAGCGAGGTCGCGTTTGGCGACGAGCTGCAGCAGGTGACATTTGGCGACATTGGCGCCGCTGGCGTCGGCACCGGGGGAGCAAGCACCAAGGTCGCGGCCGCCCGGCACGCCGCCGCGGTCGGCACCCCGGTATTGCTGGCCGAGACCGGCAGCGCTCTGGAGGCTCTCGCCGGCGCCGACCTCGGTACCTGGTTTGCGGCCGCCGATCGCCCCGCACTCTAACAAAAGCGCTGTAACTCTCTAAACTTGCGGCATGCCTGAGACCGTCGTCGCCGCGCCGAGTTTGATCGACAAGCTCGAAGCGAGCCGAACTGCGGCCCGCGTGCTCGCCCAGGCCACGACCGTGCAGAAGAACCGGGCGCTACACGCAATCGGTGCGACCATCCTGCGCAATGCCGATCGCATCCTTCCCGCTAACGAGCTCGATCTCGCCAACGCTCGGGAGAACGGCATGAGCGAGGGGATGCAGGATCGCCTGCGACTCGACTACCGCCGACTCGAGGCGCTCGAGGCGGCGGTAGTGCACATTGCAACCCTTGATGATCCAATCGGCGAGAGCGTCCGCGGCAGCCAGCTGCCGAACGGGCTCAACATCACCCAGGTCCGTGTTCCATTCGGCGTTGTCGGCGCGATCTACGAGGCTCGACCCAACGTCACCATCGATATCGCCGCGCTCGCGCTCAAGAGCGGCAACGCCGTCGTGCTGCGGGGTGGCTCGGCCGCCGAAAACACCAACCGGGTGCTCGTCGAGTTGCTGCAGGGTGCGCTTCTAGAGGAGGGGCTTCCCAGCGAGGCCATCCAAACGATCGACGAGTTCGGTCGCGATGGTGCGAGAGCGCTCATGCAGGCGCGCGGCTATGTCGACGTGCTGATCCCGCGCGGAAGTGCGGAGCTCATCACCACGGTCGTCACCGAATCGAAGGTTCCCGTGATCGAAACGGGCGCGGGCGTCGTGCACGTCTACCTCGACGAGTCCGCCGACTTAGCGACCGCGGTCGAGATCGTGCACAACTCGAAGGTTCAGCGCCCGAGCGTCTGCAACGCCCTCGAAACGCTTCTGGTGCACGAGTCGGCCGCCGCGCGGCTGCTGCCGCCGGTCATTGCCCGGCTTCGCGAGTCGGGTGTCATCATCCACGGTGACGAGCGCACACGGGCACTCGTCGCGGATGTTGTGCCGGCCGTCGACGAGGACTGGTCGACCGAGTACATGTCGCTGGATCTCGCCGTGCGAGTGGTGGCCGATCTTGACGCCGCCATGGATCACATCCACAAGTACTCCACGCACCACACCGAGTCGATTATCACCAATGATCTGGCGCGGGCTGAGCGATTTCTTGCTGAGGTCGACTCCGCGGTCGTGATGGTGAACGCCTCCACCCGGTTCACTGATGGCGGCGAGTTTGGATTCGGCGCCGAGGTCGGGATCTCGACCCAGAAGCTCCACGCCCGAGGACCGATGGGTCTACCCGAACTAACCAGCACTAAGTGGGTTGTGCGCGGTTCGGGTCAGGTGCGCGGTTAGACTTTTGTTATCCCCTGAACGGAGAAATGCATGAACCTGTTTACGATCGTGGCCTCGGAGACTCCAGTCCCGCTGATCATGCCACCCATCGGGTTCGCGCTTGTCGCGTTCGGAATCTTCCTTCTTTTCGGCGTCGTCACGTGGACCTACCGCGACGTCGCCAACCGCCACGCTCACAAGGCGGCCACCCAGTACCACTCCGACAACGAGCACGGTTCAGCGGGCCCACACCACTAACCCATGACCGACAGCGCTGTCGAGACTGTGGATTTGCCCGAGGACTCTCCAAGTCGCCGGCGCCGCATCGGCGTCATGGGCGGCACGTTCGACCCGATCCACAACGGCCACCTCGTCGCCGCGAGTGAAGTGCAGCAGCATTTCGAACTTGATGAGGTGTTGTTCGTACCCACGGGGCAGCCGTGGATGAAGCCGGCGGTGACCGAGGGTGAGCACCGCTACCTCATGTCGGTCATTGCTACTGCGGCAAATCCGAGATTCACCGTGAGCCGCGTCGACATCGATCGGGATGGCCCGACCTACACGATTGATACCCTTCGCGACATCCGCAAACTGCACCCGGATGCCGACCTTTTCTTCATCTCGGGAGCGGATGCAATCGCCCAAATTCTGGACTGGAAGAACGTCGATGAGCTGTGGTCTTTGGCCCATTTTGTGGCGGTTTCCCGCCCGGGACACGAGTTGGTTATTAGCGCATTACCAGCCCAAGAGGTAAGCTCGCTTGAAGTTCCCGCGTTGGCAATTTCGTCGACCGACTGCCGGAGTCGCGTAAGCCGGGGCTTTCCGGTCTGGTATTTGGTCCCTGATGGTGTTGTTCAGTACATCTCGAAGCACCATCTCTACCGGAGTATCGCATGACCACATTCCAAGATCCGCCACCGCAATCGCGGCGCGCGGTTCGGCAGAGTGAGCGCGGCGAAACACCGACTCAGGCGCCAGCAGAGGGTACGCCGTACGCGTTCGATGCCACTGCGCAGAGCGAAGCACAGGCGACTCCTCAGGCTCCTCCGGTTGCGGAGGCTCCCCAGGCTCCACCCACCCCGACTCACTCCGGGCGTCGAGCGCAGCAGCCGCCTCAGGACCCTGCCGCACCGGGCGAGGGCTTCGAGCCACTCACGTATTCAACTCAGGGGCGAGTCGCGCCCCCCGTTGCCGAGCAGACCCAGAGCGCGCCTCTGGCCGCCGCGCCACCTCCAGGATCCTCAGACCCGTCGAGCTTCCGCGTTCGGGACTTCAGCCCGGAGGGTGGTCGCCGCGCCGCGCCGCCACGGGAGTCAATGGCAGAGAGCCCTCTTGCGGCTTCGGCATCGTTCCCCGCTCCGGCCCGCGCCGTCGACCTCGACTACCAGACCCAGGGAGTCGCGCCCGCTCCATCACATTCGGCTGCCTCGCTTCCTGTCGAAGACACGATGAATCACACCCTGTCTCGCCGAGAGCTGCGCGAAATGCGCGCCGCCGAAGAGCAGCAGGCTCCGGCGCTTCAAATGCCGTCAACTCAGCTTCCTGAGCCAATCGACACCCTGTTGAACTCCGGTCCCATCGATATCCCGACTCTGGCGCCGCCGCCCGGACAGTCGCAGGCGCTCGCTGAGGCGATGGCCGAGTTTGACATGTTGACCCGGTCCCGGCGCGAGGCGGAGGCCAGAGCCCGCGACGCCCAGGTGGCTAGTCTTGCGACCCCAATCATTCTGACCCAGCAGCAGCCCGTCGTAGAGCAGCCGGTCGCGCAGCCGCCGGTTGCGCAGGCATCCGCACCGGAGCCCCCGGTCGCACAGGCGCCAGTGCAACAGGCACCGCTGCAACAAGAACCGCTGCAACAGGCCTCCGTGCCCCAGCCCTCAGTGCCCCAGCCATCCGAGCCCCAGCCATCTGTGCCCCAGCCATCCGCTGAGGCACCGCACCTCGTCTTCCCGCCAACCGCGTCGCTACTGTCGGTACCTGCACCGTCGATACCTGCACCGTCGATACCTGCACCATCGGTACCCGCACCGTTGGCACCTGCACAGGTGGCACAACCAGAGTCGGAGCAGGAACAGGATGCTCACGGTGGCCGTTCGCCTCGAGCGAGCAACCACTGGCGGGTGCAGGCCGCAATGGAAGACACCGAGCTTCCGTACGAGAACACGCTCAGCCGAACGGTCGGATCAAATACGTCCGCGATTACGACGACCGCGCTCGTTCTGCCGTCGGTGCCGCAGCCCGATTCCATGCTCGCGTCTCTAGGCGCAACCGGTGAGATTCTCGTCACCGGGTCGATCAATCTGCCCCGCAGCCTTGGCTCAACCGGTGCGCATCCCGCAAGAGTGGATAACTCCGACTACGAGGATGACCCGTTCGACAGTCAGGTCGCCGCCCCCGATTCCGCGCCTGTGCGCGCCATCCGGGCAATCAGCAGCAATACGTCGACGCGCAGCGTTATCGAAACCAAGAAGCCGCAGGGAAACCGATTGCTCACGGCTGTCATCATCGTTGCCGGCGGGCTGTGCGTTGGTCTGCTCGGCATCCTCATCTTCGCGTTCGCCAGCGGCAAGCTGTGATGCGAAACACGACTTCAACCCACCCAAGGAACCAGTGACTGCATCGAAACACGCCCTCGACCTCGTCAAGATTGCCGCCGCCGCGGCAGATTCCAAGCAGGGCGAGGATCTGGTAGCACTCGATGTGTCTGGCCCGCTTCCCCTGACTGACGTCTTTTTGCTGGTCACGGGTCGCAACGAACGTAACGTCGTGGCGATCGCGGGCGAGATCGAAGACAAGATGATCGAGGCGGGCACGAAGCCGTTGCGTCGCGAAGGACGTCAGGAAGGTCGCTGGGTTCTGCTGGACTTCGGCGACATTGTGGTGCACGTGTTCCATGAAGAGGACCGCATGTACTACTCGCTCGAGCGTCTCTGGAAGGATTGCCCCGCAATCCCGATCGAGCTCCCGGTCGCGAATTCGGCCGAATAGGTCAATCGTGGCTTGGCCGGTGCTCGTTGGCGAGCGGATGACGCTCCGACCGCCAACCGACGCCGATGCCGTGCCGCTGCTCGATATCCTCACCGAGCCGGAAGTTTCGCGGTGGTGGGTCGGCTACACACCCGAGCGGATTCGCGACGAGATTGTTGAGCCAGGCAACGCGCTCGTGCTGGACATCGATGGCAGCTGCGCCGGTGCGATCTTTCTGTTCCCGAACGACGACCCCGAATACCTTCACGTGGTCATCCATCTGTTCCTCGGGGCGCAGTGGTACGGGCAGAGATACGGTGCCGAGGCGCTCTCGATTGTGATTGCGCATCTGGCCACGCTCGGCCACCATCGCTTCACGCTTGACCCGAATGTGCATAACGCCCCCGCAATCCGCAGCTACGAGCGTCTCGGATTCCGCCGCGTTGGCGTTCTGCGCGAATACCAGCTGAGGCCGGATGGCAGCCACGAGGATGGCCTGCTGATGGATCTCGTGTTGAGCGACTTTCCCGACGGCGTCGACTGGCGCCGCAACTAGGAACGTTCACGCGGTCAGGCGGCAGAAGTGGTGCGTTCGGAGTACGCCACCTACCGCTGACCGGTACGCTCGCGTTGAACCATTGCAGAGCTGCCAAGGAGCCCCATGCCACGCTTCGATTTCGATCTCGCCGAACTGCGCGAGTATCGGCCAAAGACAAACGAACCCGCCGACTTTGACGCGTTCTGGGCGGATACCCTCGCGGCCTCCCGTGGGCTCGCGGTCGCGCCTGTCGTCACGCCCTACGAGTCGTTCCTGACCGGTTTCGACGTGTTCGACGTCGAGTTCTCGGGGTTTGAGGGGCAGCCGGTCAAGGCGTGGCTTATCCTCCCCGTTGGGGCGACGGGGCCGCTGCCTGCCGTGATCGAATACAACGGCTACGGCGGCGGCCGAGGATTCCCGCACGAGCACCTCGCGTGGCCGGCCGCGGGCTACGCCTACTTCTTCATGGACACTCGTGGTCAGGGAAGCGTGTGGGGCTCGGGCGGTGACACCCCCGATCCGGTTGGCTCTGGGCCAGCGTCCCCGGGCTTCATGACCCGGGGGATCGAAGATCCAGCGACCTACTACTACCGGCGTGTACACACGGATGCGGTTCTCGCGGTCGACGTGATGCTAGGCCTGGCGCAGGTCGACCCCGATCGGATCGCCGTGTGCGGCGGCAGTCAGGGAGGTGGCATCGCGCTCGCCGTGGCCGGGCTTCATCCGACTATCGTCGCGGTCATGCCGGATGTGCCGTTCCTCTGTCACTTCGAGCGAGCTGTCGGCCTGACCGATGCGGATCCGTACAACGAAATCGTGCGCTACCTCTCGGTGCACCGCGACCTCGTCCAGCAGACGTTCCGAACGCTGTCGTACTTCGATGGGTTGTCGTTTGCGGCGCGCGCGAGCGCGCCGGCAATCTTCTCTGTGGCGCTCCTCGATCCGATCACGCCGCCATCCACCGTCTTCGCTGCGCACAACAACTACGCGGGTGATGCGACGATCGAGATCTATGAGTACAACGAGCACGAGGGCGGCCAGGGCCAGCACTGGCGCAAGCAGGCCGAGTGGCTGCGGGAAAAGCTGGGCTAGGCAGGCCGCGGGTCGCTTAGCCGATCCACGGACAGTTGGTCAGGTCCGGAAGGGCTCCTTCCGGCGTCACGATTACTCGAGCTTGCGTGCCGAGTCCGCGGTTACCGCTGCTTTTGCATGCGGCGATAGACGCCTGGCCGAATACTCCAGCCTCGAGCTCGATCTGCCACTTCATGTCGACGTTCTGATACTCCGTTACATAGCAGCGGTTTTCTGATCCGTTGGCGAAAGCCAGCGAGCTCACCGCGTACGACGGCACGACGCTTGTAGGGATGACTTCGATCGAGTTTCCGGATCCGTCCAAGCATCCGGCATATCGGTTTACTGCGGCCAAGTCTTCGTCGCGCGTGACTACTCCGTCAGACATTTCCTGTGCTTGCCCCGGAGACTCCGAGAGCTTGGGAACATTCGCCCAGGACAGCCAGATGGTGAAGCTTGCCGACTTCGAGGTTTGAATCGTCACGAGATGAGGTCCCTTGCCAGCCACTGAGATATTGCCGGCGCTCTCCCCGCCAGTGCACTCGGGGATGACTTCGTATCGCTTTGAGTCAAGAAGGCCGATGA
>JADGOT010000110.1 GCA_017882805.1 Glaciihabitans sp.
GAGGTGCTCGGCGTTTCGGCGAAGGCAAGTCAGGACGAGCTTCGGCGTGCCTATCGACGTCGTCTTCGGCAGACGCATCCCGACACCGGTGGCATCGCGCAAGAGTTCACGGCAGTCCAGGTGGCCTGGGAGAAGGTGGGCACTCCGGCAGCCCGCGCCGACTACGACAGCGGCAGATCCGTACCGCGGGAGACCTTCGAGGCACGTCCTGCGCAACCTCGCAGGGATACCCGCCCGACGGCGCGTTCGTACGGGCATCCGGGCGGATGGCGACGCGAGCGCTACCTGACACTGATTCGGGAATGGGCGGGCAGAGGAACGACTCTCGACAATCCCTACGACCCAGTTCTCGTGCGTTCGGCGCCCCGCGACATTCGACATATTCTGGCCGACGCCCTCGCCGAGGAGGCGAGCGCGCGCGAACTTGGCCACTTGGGAATCGCGTTCACCCTGTGGCATGACGTCGCGACCGCTGCCGGACCCGACGAGAAGATCGACCATATCGTTCTCGGCCCGACGGGCCTGTTTGCGTTGCTCTCCGAGGACTGGGGTGGGCCGGTGAAGGTCCGCAAGGGCGAACTCATCGGCGACACACTCGAGCACGGCGAACATCCGTTTGCCTCGCTGGCCTCACGCGCACGCCAGATTGCGCGCGCAGCTCGGGTGCGCTTCGACGCGCTGGTGATCGTGGTGCCCGACGATGCGACGGATGCCGGATTGACGCTCGCGGGGAGGCTCCGCGGTGTCCCGACCGCCCTTGTTGCACGGTCGCGACTGCCTGAGCTAATGCGGGACGGTCTGCCGGGGACGCCTCCCGTCGGTGGATCGGAGCTGTTCGAGATCCGGTCACGCCTGCAGGCGGTCATTCGATTTGTCTAGTTGGCGACCAGCCCATACACCGCGAACACCGCGAGTACCGAGACTCCGGGCGTGAGGATGGCAGCAAGGCACCACCACACCACCGAAGCCCACCCGCCGATCGCGTAGAGCTGCACCGATCGCGCCCGCGCGATGAGATACGCGAGAGGGGTCAGAAGTGTCCACCAGGGGGAGGCTGCGGAATCGTTGCCTCCTTCGAAGAGTCCTTTCCGGTCCGAAAAAGCGAGCGCGAGCAGAATTCCCCATGCCACGGTAGTGAGCAGGATGATCGCCAGTACCAGAGTCGGGACGGGCAGGGGTGCCAGTGAGTTGAATATCTCGACGACGCTAACCTGAGGCACGACAACCCAGAACGGCGAGCCCGCGATCCACCACGAGGCACGCGTGTAGGCGATTCCCCTCTCGACGGTCGGCAGCGGGGCGGCTGGTCGCAGATTCGCTGGGGTGTAGTTGCCAAAGCTTGGTGGCGCAGGCGCGGCTTCGGGCTCCTGCATATTCGCGGTCCAGACGCTGCCATCCCACCAGCGCTTGCCAGCACTCCCAGCGGGATCGGGATACCAGCCCGCGGGGATCGATCCGGAGATCGAGGGGCGCGCGGGTGTCCCGTCAGACATCCTGTTCTCCTCTCGAAAGAAGCTCGCCCCTGGTCTTGCGATCGGCTCAGCACTATGAGAATAGGACGACGCCCAACTTCCGACCACGTAACCTTGAGTACCTGCGTGTCGTTCGACCGAGTCGAAGCGTGCGCTCTCAGGAAGGTTTTGCGTGAGCGACGAATGTATTCACGGCTTTGTGGACGGACTCTGTGCGACCTGCAACCCGAAGCCGTTGCCGGAAGTCGTCGCGGTAGCACGGCCAGCCGCACGTAGCCGAGTTGCCGCGCCGCCACGGGCGACAGTGCGCAGTCTTCGAGCCGCCGCGAGGATTCCTGTCGGCTCCGCCCCCGCCGATACCCTTCTCGAGCAGCGGATCTACCACCTCACTCACGTGAGCAATCTGCCGGGCATTCTCGAGGAGCGCGCGATCGTTGCGGGAGCCGTTCCGCAACTCGATCTCTCCACACCGGAACTTCGCAGCGAGAGGGCGGGGGAGCCGATTCTTGGTACCAGCGAGCTACGTCTGAACGATTTCGTTCCGTTCTTCCTGTCGCCCGAGGCCGAACTCTGGCAGAGCCTGCGGTCTGGTCGCGAACATCCTCGCTTGTCTAGGGCTGCGCTCAGCGCAGAGCCATTTGACTTCGTCTTTCTGGTGAGCACCGTTCGCCACATCGCTGCAGACGATCCGGCATTCGTGCTTGCTGACGCAAATGTGGAAGGTAGCGCAACCCGGTTCGCCAGCACCAGGGAGGATGCCGAGCGGATGCTCTATCGGCTTCGCGCGGAGTCCGACCCGGTGCGCCTGTCAAACGCAGAGCTTTTGGTCGCGCATCGCCTGCCGCTGGAGTCGGTCACCCTCATCGGTGTAGCCAACGATAAGGTGCGCTCGGCGGTACGCGACGTTCTGGCTGGCTCCGACTTCACGCCGAAGATTTCGGTGTACCCGCCGTGGTTCCAGCCGTCCGAGTAAGCAGATCCGCGCGATCTGGATGCTCGCCAAACCACTTGTCGACGTACCAGCACATCGGCACGACGTGGCGGTCACTTGTCTTTTCGACGTCGTTCATGGCGAATTCGACGACCTCGCCTGCGTAGCCGTTGCCGCGCAGCTTCGGGTTCGTGTATGTGTGATTGAACGAAATCGCGTCTCCGTTGATGCGATAGTCCGCGACCGCGACGAGTTCGTCGTCGATCATCAGTACGTATCGACTGGCGTCCGGCTGGTGCTCAAAGGACTTTCCCATATTGAGGCGCTTATTTGGCGGGGAGCGACGACACGATCAGGTCGATGATCTCCGGTGCGTCCGGTTCAGTCGTCGGACGGAATCGGTGCACGCTGCCATCCGGAGTGACCACGAACTTCTCGAAATTCCAGCTGACCTTGCCCGCCTTGCCTTGGGCATCCGGTGTCTTCGTCAGCTCGGCATAGAGCGGGTGTGCGTTGCGACCATTTAGCTTGACCCGGTCGTACATCGGGAACGTCACGCCCCAGGTTGTCGAGCAGTAGTCCTTGATGGCGTCGTTCTTGCCGAGCTCCTGCAGAAACTGATTGCTCGGAAATCCCAGCACGGTAAAGCCGGCATCGCCGTACTTCTTCTGCAGCGCCTCCAACTTCTCATACTGCGGCGTCAGCCCGCAGCGGGATGCGACGTTGACGATCATCATCACCTTTCCCTTGTGCGACGCGAGGGTCGTCTCCGCGCCATCAATTGTTGTCACGGGGATATCGGTGAGTTCCATACCTCAACGCTACGTGGGAAAAGCTGCGCGTACCCTGCGTGGTCGCTCACAGACTGTGGAAAAGAAATGACTCCGATCGGTGTGGGGGAGTAGACAGGATGGTATGACCGATTCCACCCCCGACTTCTTGTCAGTGCCGCTTGATCTGGTCCCGTTGCCTGGCAGTGAACGACCGCGTGCCACCGGACTCGTGCCCGCGAGTGTCCCTCTGGACGGGGAGGTCGTCGTCGAGGCAACCCTGATCCTTCGCCGACGCAATGCGATGAGCACGGCAGATGCCGTCGACTCTCGGTTGACGACTGAACAGCTCGCAGCCCAGTTTGGAGCCGATCCCGCGGACGTCGCGCTGGTGGGAACCACCCTTACCGCGTTGGGTATCCGGCTACTCAGCACCGATCTGGCGTCACGTCGCGTTCGCATCGAGGGAAGCCTTGCCATTCTTGCTCGGGTGTTTGGCACATCGCTTTCCGCAGGCAGCCTTGACGGGATTTCGGCGCCGCATCGAGTTCGAAGTGGAGAACTCAGCATCCCCGTGCAACTCGATGGCGTCGTGACCGCGGTGCTCGGCCTCGACAACCGTCCGCAGGCTCGTCCCCAGTTTCGGGTCTCGAGTGCGAACGCAGCCGCGGTGAGCTATACACCGGTGCAACTCGGGGAGCTCTACCGGTTTCCGTCGGGCACCGACGGTCGTGGCCAGACGATCGCCATCATTGAACTGGGTGGCGGATACGAATCTGCGGACCTTAAAACCTATTTCTCGAGCCTCGGCGTTGGCAGCCCCGCGATAACTGCAGTGGGAGTGGACGGCGCGAAGAATGTGCCTGGAAAGGACCCGAGCGGTGCGGACGGCGAAGTGTTGCTCGACATCGAGGTGATCGGCGCGCTGTGTCCTGCTGCGAATATCAAGGTGTACTTCGCCCCAAACACCGACGCGGGATTTGTCGACGCTGTCGCGGACGCGGCGCACGCCACGCCCACGCCCACGGCCATCAGCATCAGCTGGGGACAGAGCGAGGATCAGTGGACTGCTCAGGCCCGTACGGCGCTCGATGATGCTCTCCTTGACGCCGCAGCGCTCGGCGTGACTGTAACGGCGGCCGCCGGCGACAATGGGAGTTCCGACGGTGGTGGTCAAAGTACGAAGCACGCCGACTTCCCGGCATCCAGCCCGCACGCACTCGCCTGCGGCGGCACCAGCTTGCACGCGATGGGCACCGCGATCTCGAGTGAGACAGTGTGGAACGACGGCGCGGGCGGTGGCGCGACGGGAGGCGGAGTGAGTGACGTGTTCGCCCTGCCAAGCTGGCAAAAGGGCGTCGGCGTTCCCGCTGGCGCTACGCCCGGCGGCAGAGGAGTTCCGGATGTTGCCGGCAACGCCGACCCGCAGACGGGCTATCAGGTGCTTGTGGACGGTACGCACGCGGTCTACGGCGGTACCAGCGCGGTAGCGCCACTCTGGGCTGCGCTGGTTGCTCGCCTTGCGGAGGCGCTCGGCGCACCACTCGGACTAGTGCAGCCCAAGCTCTACCCGTTACACGCTGCCCTCCACGACATCACGTCCGGCAATAACGGTGCGTATAAGGCAAAGAAGGGCTGGGACGCGTGCACCGGTCTCGGAACGCCCAACGGCACGGCGATCCTCGCTGGCCTCAAGAGCGCCAAGAAATAGTGCTATCCGGTGATCGGCGGAGTAACCGCTGTCAACTTGTAGCCCGGCTTTCCGTCTGCCCCCGTCGTGATTTGGATCGTCAGGGCGTGCGACGTGCCCGTGGCATCGACCGCGTTGCAACTGAAGGTTGCCCCGACCGTGCTCGGAAGCGAGGACGGACAGGTCACCGTGAAATGCCCGCCCTTCTCGTCGAGCCCCGTCTGCAATGATGACGCAAACGATGTGCCGGACTCGGATCCGATGACGCCTGCACGGCTCGCGAGAAAGGCTGGAATCGCAACGGCAGACACAATGGAGAGCAGGATGATTGCTCCCGTAGAGACGAGGAATGCGATCAGTGGGCCCAATCCGTGACGCACTTCCCGTGAGATGACGATTCCCCTCATGAGCAAGTAGATGAAGGGCGGCAGCAGCAGAATCCACCACAGGCTCGCAAGCCGGAGGTAGCCAAACTCGCGCAGTTTTCTGCGATCCATCAGGACGAACAAGACCTGCACAACCCACACGACAACTTGAATCCAAATGGTGGCTGACGCAATGCTTGAGGATTGCTCCTGCGCGCTTTGGAGAGAAAGTGACGTACTTTCGACGACCACGTAGACGATTCCGATTATGAGGGTGCCGAGAGAGCTGAAGGCGAGCAGCCACGCTCCCGTCGTATTCCACTGTGCTGGACGGGCGAAGTCGTTTGACATCCCGACCGAATACGCGGCGTTCTGGGAGTTCGAGTTCCATGAGCCCTGAAACGGCACATACGGTGCGTCGTCGGCGGTCAAGGCTACGGGAGTCTGAACGACCGGCGGCAAGGCTACCGGGCTCGGCGCAGGCGACGGCTGTGGCGCTAGGTGAGCGCTCCACGCCGTTCCATCCCACCAGCGAAGCTGTCCTGATCCACCCGGGTCGCTGTACCACCCTGCCGGAGTTGTTGACCCGCCAGCGTTCGTCATTCCGTCCCCCTCGTTCTACTGACGTGATGACACTAGCGGACCCGAGAAAAGATCGAGAATACTGCCGCGCGGTCGGAACTCGTTGGCTACAAGCCGATGGCGCGGATCGCTGTCGCGAGTAGCGAGGGCAGCAGGTAGTACACCCCGGCGATCGCCCCAGCCTGGAGAACAACCCATGCCACGAGCGGAAGCACGGAACTACGTCCGGCCGTAAAGCAACGAACAAGCAGATACAGAGGCGGTATGAACGCGAACACAATGCTCGGCGAGGAGAACCCCAGGTCGGTGAGTTTCTTCCGGTCGGCGTTCGCGAACAGCAGGGAGAAAGCTGCCGGTGCCGCCAGGATTCCCCACTGCATTCCTGGCGCCAACAGCACGCCGAGCACTCCAAACACCACATAGACAGCAGCAAACTGCACGAGTGGTAGGGACGCGATTAGCCAGACGGCGACTGTCGTGGCGCCCACCGGCGGCTCGAAGGAACGATTGGGTTCTGTGCGAGCAAGTGATCCGAACGCCGCAGGCTGGACCGGTGAAGGCGCGAGCGGCGCCGAACCCACAGGTGGGAGCTGGGGCCACACGGCCGGCGCCAGCGGTGCGACAAACGCCGACGGTGGCAGAACCGGTCCGGACGTCGGCACGTGCGCCATTCCGGGTGGCGGCGGAACGTCGTACTGCACGCCTACGGGCGGTGGAGCGTATGACGCCGCGGGCGAGGGCGGCGATTCGGGTTGCGACACCTTTTCGGTTCGATTCGGCTTCCCGACATCCTGCACGTCTGGTCGCCCCGGGATGAACGGAGGCTCGAACACGGGCAGGGTCGGCAGCTCGCGCTGAGGCTCGGGCTTGGTGAAAGTCGGGGTCTGCAGGATCGAGTTCGACTCCATTCCGGGGAGTGAGCTCAGGTCGGGCGGCAGGGTGAGGCCGGGCAGGTTTGCCCACTCGGGTAGCGACACCGGCCCCGACGGAGGATCGGGATGCTGACTAACACTCGGCGAGGGTCGGGGTTGCGTTGGTGCGAGCGGTGGTGCCGGCGGCGGCGTGGGCGCGGCTGGTGGCGTGGGCGACACTGGCGGCGCTGTTGAGACTGGCGGCGCTGTGGATGGCGCGGGTGACGCCGGAACCGGCTGTCCGGCTGGCGGTTGGTTGCTCACGGGCGGCGTGCCTGACGGTGCCGGGGTCGGCGCTGCGGGGGGTGCTGTCGGAGGCGCCGCGGGCGTAGCCGCGGGCGTAGCCGCGGGCGTCGGATTCTCATCGGGCGCGAGGAGCACTTCTTGCGTCCACTGCTGGCCGTCCCAGCGTCGGAGGCGTGCAGCATCGGCCGGATCCGGGTACCACCCGGGAGGAATGCCCGAGCTGCCGTCAGCAATGCTCACTCGGATACTCCCATCTGTAACCTGCCATAGGCTGCGCGCGAGCCTTCCCCATGGCTATTCGAGTGTATGTCAGAGCCCTGAAGCCGCGCAGTGGATTCGGAGCCGTGGCGTGATGCGGCGGGAAGTGCCTCATTCTGCACCTATGCTCGTTGCACAAGAGTAGAGAGAACAAGCGGAGCCCACCTCAGTGATACGTGTCATCAGTTACAACCTCCGCGAGAATCAGGCGGTCGGCGAGATTGTCGATCTTGTTCAGCACAACTCACTGGATGTTCTCTGTCTCCAGGAGTGCGACAGCGCGGATCTCCCCGAGGAAGTGGGCGATCTGTCCCTCGCAGACTCGACGAAGCGAAACCGGCTTGGCCTGGCGCTCTATTACCGCAAGGCCCGGTTTACGGCGGTCAAGTCGGGGACTTTCGCCCTCAAGAAGTCGCTCCACGACCGTGTTCTGGCGCCGGCGCACGAGAGGCTGCTTGGCACCCGCCTGATCGACAAAGAAGAGAACCGAGAACTCGTTGTTGCGTCATTTCATGCCGCGCCGCTCACCGCACTGAATTCACTCCGCCGCAATCAGATTCGAGCCGCACATGGCGAGCTTCGGGTTCTCGGTGACGGCCTTCCGGCGCTCATGGTTGGGGATTACAACTACCCCTGGTTCAAGAAGGGCCTGAGCGAGCACGTAGCAGAGAACGGGTACGACCTGACTCTCAGCGAGACCCGTACCTACACGCGGTACAAGTTCTTTCGCGGGCACTTCGATTTCGCAACCTCGATGGGCCTGCGCATCGACCGTGTCGAGACCCTCAAGCAGGGCAGAAGCGATCACATGCCGATCCTGGTGACAGCCGACTATGCGGACGCCCACAAGAAGGTCGACTCATAGCGTTCAGATCTTAGAGTTCAGACTCTATTGCGGGAACCGCGAGTCGTATCCCTCGCAGTATGGGCGCTGGCCGCGGCTGTCGCTCCGCACGACGATTACGGTGGCAACGCAGACCACTGCAACGATGAATCCAGCAATGATGAACGTGACGATCATCGTGATGCCACGCTGTAATACGCGATTTGCTTCATAACTCAAGCTTCCTCGCCACCACCGACGCCCGTGATGGCAGAAATGCCACCCTCCGCACCGTTACTGCCAACTAGTCGTCGACACCGCTATTCACGCCAGATTCGAGGATGCGCAGGGCGACCGCGTCCCGCGAGGAATTCTGCTTTGCCGCCAACGCGTCGAGGCTTTGGGCAAGAGCGATCGGGAGGGTGAGCTGCCGCTCGACGTTTCGGGGAGTGTCGCGAAGGATCGCACTGGTCACCGGCAGCACTATCGTTCCAAGGACATCCAGGATTGCCAGTACCCCGAATACGCGCCAGTACCAGTCGTTGTTCGAGTCGGGGAAGGTGCCGTTGTCGAGAAGGGGGATCCAGATGCCAATCGCGACGAGAGTGATCAGCACCAGCGTGACACGCAGTCCGAGCCGCACGATCCTGCGCCTACGGGATTCGAGAAGGAGCATCAGGTTGGCGTGCGCGAGGCTGAGCGCCAGAACGGTCAGAACGCCAAGGGCCCGAAACCAGTTCTGGGTCGAGTCGCTAGAGAAGTTGTTCGCCGTCCAAATCAGCACCTCGGCCGCGACGAACGCACCACCACTCGCAACAATGCCGACGAAGCCCACCACCTGTGGGGACTTGCCAACAACAGCGAGGTGGCACAGCGACGTGACGCTGAAGGCGGCAAGCACAAGCGTGGTAACCAAGATGTGACTGAGTACCTCATTATTTGCCCCCGTGAGCAGCACAATGATCCCGACGAGCGCGGTTACTGAGAGCGAGGCGATAATTGCAATAATCGCCACCCGCCGCGCTCCACGCACTCCCGTTCGGGCGGGAACCGACTGGGGCTGAGATTCTGTCATGTCGCCCAGCGTAGTTGTCGGGCTTGAAGGTGCTAGCGCAAATCCGGGCCAAGCGCGGGGGAGTCCGTCGTCAGGTTCTCGCCTTTCAGCTCGATCAGAATTGTGTGGGTCGGCGTGTCACCGATGTTGATGCCTGCGTGGCGCTGCGCCGGCAGCCAGACGGCGCGACCGGCCTTTAGCTCCACGTCTACGCCCGCCTCGTCGGACACGAGATGCCGACGAAAGTCGGTCAGCGTCACCATCACAGTGTCCGGATGGTCGTGCGGCGTGGTCTCGGTTCCCGGCACGTCGAGGTAGTCGAGCACTCGAACGCGCTCATTTTCCCAAAGCACGCGGTAGTGGTCGGGGTTGGTCGTCACGGGGTCATCGCGCGTCATGGCACGATCCTAGGGCGGGTGCGAGAGCCGAGCCATTGGCCGGGAAACCAGAATCAGGACGCCCCGAGGGACGTCCTGATTCTGATTCGTGGGTGGTTCGGACAATCCATTTGACGTTATGAACAGTGGGCGGTTTCGCGCTGGTCGAGATCCCATTCCAGCCAGAAACCCAGCATTTTCCAGACTGCACAGGAAATACCTGATCAAAGCACGATTCACCGACAAATGTGAGCCCGAACTGGCGCTACCTCCGGACGACGGATTCGGCCGGTCAATCAGCTGACGTTCGGTTCGTCGCCGTCGGGCGCTGACAGCTAGGCGCGCAAGCCACGCAGCACAACATCAAGGAACGGGCTGCGCCCTTCGGGATCGCGAAACGTCTCAGGAAGCGACGCAACCACAGTGAGAAGCTCCGTAACGTCGATATCGGTGCGCAAGGCTCCGGCCGACTGCGCTCGTTCCAGGAGCTGGCCGAAACGTCGCTTCATCGGAAGGCAGGCAGTCGCTATTGCCGAACCGCGGTCGGCGAGACCGATCCCGACAGTCGAACGGAGTCCGCGCGAGCGCACCGGATACTGGTCGAACTCGCGCAACCACGCGTCGACTGCGGACCCCGGGTCATCCGAGTCATTCAACTCGTCGGCACGTCGCGTTAGCTCGTCGAATCGGATCTGCACGAGGGCTGCGACCAGGTGATCGCGAGTGGGAAAGTGACGGTACAAAGTTCCCTTGCCGACTCCGGCCGCGCGGGCGACATCCTCGAAAGTGGTCGCTTCGCCTTGTTGGGCAAACAGGATGGCTGCCGCCGCGACCAGCGCGTCACGATTGCGCCGCGCGTCGGCACGGGGCATCTGGGTCGTGGCTTCTGGCATGAGCCCATCCTATTTGACAAGTGGACGCACCGTCCATATATTGAGCCAATCGGACGTAGCGTCCATTTAGGAGATCAACCATGGGCTCACGCCTCCATTCGCGCACGGCTCTTGTCACTGGATCTACCAGCAACATAGGCCGCGCCATTGCTGTGCGATTTGCGGCCGAGGGCGCTCGGGTTATCGTGTCGGGCCGCGATGCCGATCGTGGCGCCGCAGTAGTCGACGAGATCACGTCGGCGGGCGGGATCGCTGACTTCATTAGGGCTGACCTAGATGGCTCGGCGGCAGCATCCGAGTTTCTCGCGGCCGAGGCGTTGGCCCTGCTCGGCGCACCCATCGACATCCTGGTGAACAACGCCGGCATCTTCCCCGGTGGCCCGACCCCCTCGATCAACGAGGACACCTTCGATCGGGTCTACGCCGTCAACGTGAAGGCGCCGTTCTTTCTCACAGCATCAATCGCCCCGATCATGGCGGCACGAGGATCCGGCGTCATCATCAACATGGGATCCTGGATCGCCCGCCTCGGTCTATTTGGCTCGGCCCTGTATTCCTCAAGTAAAGGTGCGATGGAAACGCTGACCCGGGCCTGGTCAGCAGAATTCGGCCCGAGCGGGGTCCGCGTCAATGCGATCTCGCCCGGGGTCGTGCGAGAGTCGGACGCTGCGGCAGACGCGAGCCCGCGGGGAGAGTCGATGATGCTTGGTACGCCGTTCGGCGCCTCTGGACGACCCGACGCGATCGCGAGCGCCGCGGTGTATCTCGCCAGCGACGAAGCCTGGTTTGTGCAGGGGACTGTTCTCGACGTGGATGGTGGCCGAACCGGAGTCGCGGTCTTCAGGGAATAGCCAAGGGCGGGACTCTACATCTGTCATCCGCGCAATCGGATGATCCTGGTTCAGGTTGCGGGCGCATCAGCATGAGAGATCGACGCCGAGGACCTGGTGGCGGTAGCGGAGAGGAGCCTGCCTCGGTTCAGATTACGACCACGTCCGAAGGTCAGTTGCTCTGAGATTATCCCGTCAACCGGCTCTTGTTGTCGCGTCCGATCGCGGCCAGTACGAAGACCTCGCCACCCGGATCATCGAGCCGTGCGTGGTAAAACGTACACCTACCTCGTGGGCGCACTCTCTGCCGTCGTTGAAAACCTGCGCCAGATCCTCAGCTTCTACAAACGCCAGTTGGCAACGAAACGGCTGACCCCCAAGAACAACTCGATCCCTTCGCTTTTCTGGCAGCGGGGCCCGCTGCACGAGCAAAACGACGCGAGTCCGCAGCCTCCGGGATAGTCGAACCCCACTTCCTCACACAAACACCCGCAAGACCACATCAATACGGCGCGCCTGAAAACCTCAGGCGCGCCGTTTTTTCGTTTCCAGGCAGTTCGCGATCCCGCCAAGCCAACGCATCGCGCCGAAAAACCCCATGAAAAAAGACCGGACAACCTGTAAAAAGTTGTCCGGCCGAATTTTCCAAAGATAGACCCGGCAATTAGCCGAATCTCTCTTCGTGCGCGAAGGGGGACTTGAACCCCCACGCCCTATACGGGCACTAGCACCTCAAGCTAGCGCGTCTGCCATTTCCGCCATCCGCGCGCAGGCGACTGGATCTTACGAACCAGCCGACGTACGACAATAGCATTCGTAGCTTCCCCAACGAACCACAAGATAGCGTTGGATCATGACCGAGGACACCGCGCGAATCGCCCAGGACCTGATCCGAATAGACAGCACCAATTACGGCGAGGGACGCTCGAACGGTGAAACAGTAGCCGCGGAATACCTCGGGGCACTGCTCGAACAACTGGGACTCGAGACGACCTACATCGACGCGGCGCCCACTCGCACGTCGGTGCTGGCGCGGGTAGCCGGTCGCGATTCCAGCCTCCCCGCGCTTGTTGTGCACGGCCACACGGATGTGGTCCCCGCGGATCCGACAAACTGGAGCGTTGACCCGTTCGGCGGTGACATTCGCGACGGGATGCTGTGGGGCCGCGGGGCGGTCGACATGAAGAACATGGACGCCATGATGATCGGTGCGCTGACCGACATCCTCGCCGACGGCGGCCAGCCCAGACGCGACCTGATCATCGCCTACTTCTCTGACGAGGAGAACGGGGGAGTCTTCGGATCTCACTACGTCGTCGACAACAACCCCGAGCTCTTCGCCGGCGCGACCGAGGCAATCAGCGAGGTGGGCGGCTACTCAGTCATGCTGAACGGGACACGTGCCTACCTGTTGCAGACCGGCGAGAAGGCGCTCATCTGGGTCAAGCTCACGGCGCGGGGGACCGCTGCCCACGGCAGCAGGGTCATCCATGCCAACGCCGTCACCCGCCTCGCCGAGGCGGTCGTTGCGCTTGGCCGTCGCGACTGGCCGGTGCACCTCACCGCAACGACCGAACAGCTGGTGAGTGAGCTGGCTCGCATCATGGAAGCGGACATCACGCAGATCGGCCCGGAGGAGCTGGTTCTCAGCACCGGCACTGCAGCCGGATTCATCCAGGCCTCGCTGCGCACCACGACCAACCCGACCCTGCTGAACGCGGGCTACAAACACAACGTGATTCCGGATGCTGCTGAGGCACTCGTGGACATCCGATGCCTCGCTGGCGAAGAAGAATCCGTTCTTGCGGAGGTGCGCGAGCTGATCGGCCCACACGTCGAGCTAGAGATTCTGCACCAGGACATCGGGCTTGAAAATCGCTTCGAGGGGCCGCTTGTCGACGCGATGGTCGAGGCGCTCCAGACTGCCGACCCTGGAGCTCCGGTTCTGCCGTACCTGCTTTCCGGGGGCACCGACAATAAGGCACTATCGAAGCTGGGGATCACGGGATACGGATTTGCACCGCTGCAACTCCCGGCCGAACTCGACTTTCCCGCTCTGTTCCACGGAGTCGATGAGCGAGTTCCGCTCGACGCACTGGTGTTCGGTCGCCGCGTCCTCGGCGACCTGCTCAGAAACTACTAGCCGCGCGGGATACGCTTCAGGAGTGAAGTCCTGGAGCCGACCCGAGGTTCCGCGACTCTCCGGGCACGCGCCCGTTCCACGC
>JADGOT010000111.1 GCA_017882805.1 Glaciihabitans sp.
CTACTCGGCTATCGCGACGAGCGGCTACCGCTCACTCGACGAGAACCAGAAGGTTGAGTTCGAGGTAGCTCAGGGCCCCAAGGGTCCTCAGGCCGAGAACATCCGCCCCATCTAGTCATACCAAGGTCGCGGCTGCTCCATTCGTGGGGCGATTCGCACCTCGAAAACCCCCGGTCGTCTTCGGACGCCGGGGGTTTTTGCGTTGCCTGGGGAGACAGCCTCGTCTAGCTAGACTCGCTTCATGGATGAGTCGGTTCTGGGAGCCCTTCGAACTGCGATCGAAGCGGCTCCGAAAGACGTTCACCTCCGACTACACCTCGGCTCGCTGCTGCTAGACGACGGAGGTACCGATGAGGCGATTGCACTCGCGAGTGCCGTCCTTCAGCTCGATCCGAAGAACGTTGAGGCACGAACCCTCATGGCCCGGGCAATAGGCACTCCGCAAACGACCGACTCCGTGGCCACGGCTCCCACCCAGGACTTCGACTGGAATGCGGCCGAGAGTGAGGTCGACCACTTGGTCGAGCCGATGTTCGCCGAGAACTCCGAACCAGCCGTCTCGGCCTTCGACGTCGAACGATCGACCCTTACGCTCGCCGACGTTGGCGGCATGAAATCCGTAAAGGAACGACTGACCGCGGCATTCCTGGCTCCGCTCAGAAACCCCGAGCTTCGAGCGCTCTACAAGAAGAGCCTGCGTGGCGGCCTTCTGATGTACGGGCCACCCGGATGCGGCAAGACGTTTATCGCGCGGGCGCTGGCCGGCGAACTCGGGGCGAAGTTCATGTCCGTCGGCATCGCCGACATCCTCGATCCATACACGGGTGTGAGCGAACGCAACATTCACGAGCTCTTTCAGGTCGCTCGCCGGGAAGCACCTGTCGTGCTGTTCTTTGACGAGATCGACGCCCTCGGGCAGCGGCGGAGCCTGACTCGAAACTCGGGCCTGCGCAATTCGGTCAACCAGTTGCTGAACGAACTCGACGGCGTCGACGGCGCCAACGAGGGCGTGTTCGTTCTCGCTGCAACAAACCAACCGTGGGATGTCGACCCGGCGCTTCGCCGTCCCGGTCGATTCGACCGCACGGTTCTGGTACTCCCGCCCGATCTCGCGGCAAGAGAGGCGATCTTCCGGTTCCATTTGGCCAGTCGCCCGGTCGAAGGCATTGATCTCGCGACGCTGGCGCGCGCTGCCGACGGACTCTCCGGGGCCGACATCGCGTACGTATGCGAGATCGCTGCGGAACGGGCACTCACCGATAGCGCGCTATCGGGCGTGACGAGGCTCATCACAATGAAGGATGTGACCGGCGCGCTCGCCGAGGTCCATCCGTCCATCTCCTCCTGGCTCGATAGCGCGCGAAACGTCGTGTTGTTCGGCGACGGTGACGGCACGTACGCCGAGCTCAAGACCTATCTGAAGAAGGTCAAGCGGCTGTGAGCCGAGTGGGCAGGGCGAAATCACTGGCCGGCCGGCTGCTTCGACAGGGTCGTCTGGGCCAGGCGCTCCGAGTACTGCTTCTGAGTTTCGCGACCGATCCATTCGACCCAGGCACGCGTCTCCTGCTGTCGCGGGTCGAGGCCGCCATGGGACCGCGTGCACAGTACAGCGTGGACTCCGATGCCCTGGATGGCGCGCGTTCGGCCTTGGCGATGAGCCCGGATGACGCCGCCATGTGGAGTCAGCTTGCAAGCGTCTACCTTCGTATCCACGCCCAGCCCCAGGCGCGAGCTGCCGCGCGTCGTGCCCAGCAACTCGACCCCACCAACTGGCGAACCAACGTCGCGGTCGTCGAGATCGATGCATTGACCAAGAAGGTCACGAGGAGCACGCGGGTCGCCATGGCTGCGGCGCTTCGGCTGGCACCCATGGCGCCCGAGGTTCACTTCGTCGCGGCCGAACTGGCAACTGCGCGAGATCGTCCCCGCGCGGCTATCGGCGCCTATCGTCGTGTGCTCGAGCTCGACCCAGGCAACGTTGCCGCAATCAACAACATCGCCGTGATCAAGCTCGGTCAGGGCCGACTGGGGGAATCCGCCGGAACGTTCGTTGGACAGTTGGCGCAGGATCCAACGTCAAAGTTGGCGTTCGCGAACCTTCGAGGCGTTGCTCGACTGGCGCTGACACTGGTGGATTTGGGTTTGCTTGCCGTGATTTCCCTGGCGTTTATTCCGTTCACGAGCGCGGCTGCCCTCGGGCTCTCCTCAGCACTCATCGCGTGGGTGCCGTTGGCTACCGCAGCGATCGCGACCGGACTGATCCTGATCTACGTCCTCTGGATTCGCTCGCGAGCGGGCGTCTACTTCCGGCGGTTCGCGCTCAGTATTCCCGCCGTGGACAAGCCACTCGTTGTGTTTGCCGCGCTAATTGCGGCAGTCGTCCTCGCCCTCATTGTGGGTGTGTTCACGGGATACGCGACGACCCGGCATATCGACGAGGGCGGCATCGGGCTGCTTATCCTGGTCTTCCTCGCCATCCTTTTCGTCGCCAATTTCCGCAGGACCCGGGCATGACGATCACGTCGAGGAAAGCAAAATGGTTGTGACAGGGAACGTAGCGCAATGACAGCAAATCCGGCGGCGGCGCAAGCGCAGATGTATTTGGACGCGAACCGGCCGAAGGAGGCTACTCGAGTGCTGATTGCCGCGCTCGAGCAGAGCCCCGACGATGTCGAATGCCTCTGTTTGCTCGCGCAGTCATATCTCGCGGCAATGACAGGCGCACTTGGCGGCTCGGCCGCGACGCCATCGGCCCAGCAAGCGGTCGAGCTCAATCCCGACGACTCGCATGCCTGGCGACTTCTCTCGATTTGCTACACGAGAATGGGTTGGCACGAGCAAGCACGCGACGCCGCACGCCGTGCTCGAACCGCCAGCCCCCACGACTGGGTCAGCCATACCGTTGTCGCACACGCCGATGCGAGTGCCAAGCTGATTTCGTCCGATACGCACGCGTCCGTCGCGGAGGCGATTCGATTGGCGCCGAACCAGCCGGAGGTTCACTTCGCGGCTGGGCATGTCGCACAGGCCAGCAACAAGACCACGGCAGCCGTCGCGCACTTTGAGCAGACGCTCTCGCTCGACCCAGATCACGCGGGGGCCCGCAACAATCTCGCCCTCATTCAGATGCGCCGGGGCAACGCTGGACGCGCGGCCGCCGGATTCGCGAGCATGCTGGCCCAGAATCCCAACTCCGACCTGGCGCTCCGAAACCTTCGCGCAACAGGCTTCTCGGCTCTGCGAATCGTCTACTTCATCCTGATCGTGTGCTTGATCGCGCGCAGCGTCCTGGTTCACGGTGACCGGGATGGTTCGGTTCATGTCGGGGGCGTCGAGCTGGCACTGATAGCCGCTGGATGCGTAGGCGGGTACGTCGTGTGGGTGTGGCGAAAGGCGGGCGTCTACTTTGGGCGTTTTGTTCGAAGCGTCCCCGCGACGGACAAGCTCCTCACGGCGTGGGCGGCAATCCTTGGCGTCACTCTGATCGCGATCATTGTCGCGGTCTTCCTGCCGGTTAGTGCGGCGAGCGAGGTTTATCTTCTTACTCAGTATGGATTAATGGCTGGTGTCGTGACGATTGTCGTGATCAATTCACGACGCCGAGCTCGCTAAGCGAGAAGCTCGCGCACGCGCGGGATGACGGTGGATCCGTACAGTTCGATCGACCGCATCAACGTCTCGTGCGGAAGTGGACCCGCGCTGTACTTCAGGTCGAAACGCGCGATGCCGAGGGCCTTTGCGGTCTTCGCAATCTTCTGTGCGACCGTTTCCGGTGAGCCGACGTAGAGCGACCCCGTCTCGATCTCCTGCTCGAACTCGTCGCGACTCATCGGGCCCCAGCCACGTTCGGCTCCAATTCGATCGCGCATGAGCTTGTAGTCCGGCCACAGTTCTTCGGCTGCCTGATCGTCCGTCTCGGCAATGTGACCGGGCGAATGCACGCCGACAGGCAGGTCGGGCATCTCGAGCTGAGTGAGGGCGCGGTGATACAGGTCGACGTAGGGCGCGAAACGCTCCGGAGCGCCCCCGATGATCGCGAGCAGCAGCGGCATCCCGTAGCGCGCGGCGCGCACTACTGACTCTGGGCTTCCGCCAACTCCGATCCATGTCTTGAGCGAACCGGATTCGGTGGTTGGGTACACGCTTTGGCCGGTGAGTGGCGCACGCAGTGATCCACTCCAGGTGATTGGTTGCTCCTTCAACGCCTCGGCAAACAGTTCGAGCTTCTCCTCAAACAGTTCCTCGTACTTGCTGAGATCCAGGCCAAAGAGTGGAAACGCCTCCGTGAACGAGCCGCGGCCAAGGATGATCTCCGCTCGGCCGCTCGATGCGGCATCCAGAGTCGCGAAACGCTGGAACACCCGGATCGGGTCGTCCGAGCTCAACACCGTGACGGCTGAGCCGAGGCGGATGCGCGAGGTGCGACCCGAGATCGCCGCCAGCACCATCTCGGGAGACGAAACAGCGAAATCGCTGCGGTGGTGCTCCCCCACGCCAAAGAAATCCACTCCCAGCGAGTCGGCGAGAACGGCCTCCTCGATGACGTTCCGGATGACCTGCGGGTACGGAACTACAGATCCGTCGGGACCGCGCGTGACATCCCCAAACGTGTCGAGACCGAGTTCGAGTGACTGCGCCATGGTGGATCGCTTTCCGGGATCAGCTGACGAGGCTGACCGCCCATTCAAAGAATGCCGTCTTACCCGGCGTCGTGTCTTCGATGTCCGGCTCATCCACTACCTGCGCGAGCAGGTCGGTAACTCCGCGCACGACGCGGTCGAGGTCGTCGTGCGGAGCGGTGAGCGCCAAACCAGCGGAAAATATGGCCAGCATGTGGGCTACGGTTCCGGCGTCGACGTCACGCCGCACCATTCCGACACTCTGCATTGTCTCGATCAGATCCGCTCGGACACCAACCCCTGGCATGTAACCAAAACTGTTGGCGCTGCGCATAATGACGTTCATCGCCTCGCGATCGGCTGTGTACAGCGTTCGCGCCAGCGGACGTTCGTAAACGCCGGCGAGCGTGTAGTAGTAGATGCGCGAGAGCTTGCCGCCATCGGGGTCGCGCTCAATGTGATCGACCATCGTCATGTAGATGCCCGTGAATTCACGGTTGAGCATGAGTACAAGAATCGGCTCGAGACCACCGAAGCGATCGCGGAGCTCTCCTGCAGGGAGTCCCGAAGCGTACGCCAGGCTCTCAAGAGTGAGGCTTTCGAACCCGCCAGCGGAAACGATGTCGGAGGCGACATCGAGAACATGGCTGGATTCAGCTAACTGGGTGCGCATTCGTTTCCTTAACGGTTTCGGGCCGCAAGAGATCATCCTAGATGGATGGGCAGACTGAGTTGTTCACTAGAACCGGAGTCTGCGCGAAACTACTAACTATGCGGGAATACCCAGCTTGTCGAGCGAGTCCTCGACGATTTTGAGGCCCTGCAAGCCGGGAAGTCCACTAATGGCGGCGTCGATCTTACGGGCTGCCTTGCGCCCCTCGGGGCCACTCATGAGGTGGTTCATGACGTGAACGACCTCAGCGCGATCCATGATGCTTGACCCGACGGGAGCCCAGAAGTTTCCGAGGGCAAGTCGAGCGAGCACTTGGGCCTTCTTGCTCTTGGCGAGTCGGTCGCGCGCCTGGGAGGTATAGAACGCCACGTGGCGTGCCTCCTGCTTCGCGATGCGCTTCAGAAGTTCGGCGAGTACCGGGTCTTCCTCGAGATCTGCCATGCGGTTGTACGCCTGAATCGCTGACCACTCGTTAGCCGCGCCCCATGCCATGTGCACTGCGACGAAGTCGTTGCCTGCGATCTTGCCGAGTACCGACTGCTTGATCGGGTCGAGCTTGTCTTTCCAGCCGAGCTTCATGCGGCCGGCCTTGACCTCGTCGAAGTCGACGGTAATGCCGTGGATGCCGAGAACAGTGGACAGCGCCTCGCCATGCCAAAACTCTTCACGATTCCACATGGTCATGAAGGCACTCATGTCGGCCTCTTTGTGCGAGGGCGTGGTGAGCAGATCGCGCGTGTAGCAGACCGTGTGGTACTCGACGTCGGTCATGTATCGCAGCGTGCGAAGCGAAGTCTCGTTGAGGGGGTGATCGCGGAAGCTCTCGAGGTCGAGGTCAGACCAGTTGACGCTGACGGACGTCGCCGTGTATTTATCTACGTCAAATGCCATCTGACTAGTCGGAAGCCATTACTTGCTGGCTCCCACTCCTTTCCGCCCAGTTTTCACTGTCTCGGTGTTCGCTACCTCACCGGTACGTTCGCTCACTGCGACTATCCCATCATGGGTCAGACCGTTTGAACCGCGTTTCCAGTTGTAGATTCTCCACCGTCTTCGTTGTGCTTCGCGCGAAAGATTGGTGTCCGGGTTCACAGCGGAGGGATTTCCCAGCAATTCGAGCCACACCAGGTCTGCGTGACTGTCGCCATATCCGTACGACTGGGCGAGGTTAATCTGGTGGGTCTTCGCGTACTGGCGTAGCCAGGCTGCCCGTGCCTCGTCGACGAGCGGCGGGCGTTCGAGGTATCCGGTCAGCACACCGTCCTTCTGGTGCATGGTGCTCGCCACGACCTCGTCGAAGAGGCCGGCGAGCGGTGACGCCAGGATGCCGATCGACCCCGTGACGAGAATGGTTCGGTGCCCGGCTTCGCGGTGCTCCTGGATGCGCTTGACGGCGCCGGAATAGGTGCGGCGGAGCAGCGTGTCCGCGTAGTCACCCGTGACGACCTTTTGGAGGCGCGCGTACGGCAGCCCCTTGTACCGGCGCAGGAACACACGGATGAACTCTCCGCGGTCGCGTCGCTCGGCCCGGAGATAGCCGGGCACGTTGGCAAGCAGACCAAGGAATTCGCCCGGCGCCGCGGCCTTGCGCAATCCGGCCGAGCGCACCGCGAGGTACTGGGTGGCAAGGTTCATGTCGACGACGGTGCCCTCGAAGTCGAAGACGGCGACGACATCCGTGCGCTTCGGCAGCGCCTTGACCGCCTGCTCTTTCGCGACCGGCCTCGTCGAAAAGACCCTCGTCATCGCAGTGATCGATGGAAGGTGCACATTCTGCATATAGTCCTCCCAGTCGATCGCGGCGACGTCGAAGCCGATGTCATCGCGACGCTTGGCGGGAAGGGAGTCGTTAAGAGCCTTGGTATTCGTGTCGTCGAAGATGATCTCGGACTGAACGTAGGCGCGATACAGCTCGGTGAAGTTGCTGAGCACCTCGAGGTCGCCCTTGCGTTGCTGAACCGTGGCGAGCTTGGCGCGACTGCGGGCGCTCGAGCCAAACCGCTCGAGCCAGCGTTCGCGGCTCTCGGTGCGACGCTGGGCACGTCGAAGAGATTTCTCGACCTTACGACCGCCGGGAAACTTCCAGGTCGGCACAATGATGTGACCGGCCTCGCCGGGTAGGGGCATGGGATGCTCGCTAAAGAATTTGAGGATGTTCTCGGCCACCCGGTGGATGGGAAGCGGATTGCTCGCGCCGGACCCCACGTGGAAGTACTCGGGTTCGCCGACCACGGACGGGTTCGCGGCTACCGCAAGGATGACATTGACGACGAAGTCGACCGGGATTACGTCGAGAACGCTGTCGGGCAATCCGAAGAACTCGGGCAGTTGGCCCCGGCCGTACGCAATGATCAGCGGATCCGCGACCTTGAATCCGTCGATCCAGCCCGGGTAGGGGTGCCGGAGTGCACTCTCAATGATGGCCGGCCGCACGATCGACAGGCGGTGCCCGTTCTGCGCCCACAATTCCTCGGCTGCGCGCTCGGCGAACGACTTCGTGAGGGTATAGACGTCGGTCCAGCCGAGGCTCTCGGCGCGGGTACGCCCGTAGTCGACGAGAGTGCTTTGCACCCATTCGACGCGAGCGGCCTCAGCGGCCTTGGAGACGGCTTGCGGACCCTCCTTGCCATGTACCGCACGCGCTTGCTCAATAAAGCGGCGAAGTTCATGCGGCTGGCGCGAGTTCAGCTCGACCCGGGCGCGTGCACCCTTTGCAGCTTCATACTCCGCGCGCCAGTCGACCTCGTGCAGCAGGCTCGCCTCGGGTGCAACACCCTTACGAATTCCGCCAACGTATGCAGTAGAAACGTGAACGACCATTGGGTCGCCGCCGGCCTTCAGCAGGGCTTCGTAGAGTCCGACCGCTCCGCCAACATTGGTGTCGAACGCCTGGTCGATAGGCGGGTCGAAGGAGACTGTGGACGCGCTGTGGATGACCACGTCGAGATCTTTTGGCAGAGCTGGCAGCGCGCCAAGCCCGCTCTCAACTACGCGGAGGCGATTCTTGATGGCCGCCTCGACGCCGGCGTCGCCGACCTTGTCACGCCAGACCGAGAACACGGGCTTACGCAGCAGTGTACGAAGCCGATCGATCGCCGGGGTGCTGCCCTTTTTGCGGATCAGCAGCGTGATCTTCGTCCCCGGATGATCGGTGAGAAGACGCTCTAATACGGCCTGGCCGAGAAAGCCCGTGCCGCCGGTGAGGAATACGTGCGATTTCCCCAGGTCAACATTGGCTACCTTCGATGTCACGGATGAAGCTTACGGGCAACGGCGTAACCGTCGCGGCCATCCAGCCCCGGCAGCGACGCCACCTGCGTCTCAATCCCTGAACGAGCGGCAACGCCGGCTTCGCCGCCGAATACGTAGGTTTCGAAGAAGGAACGATCGTCGTCCGCGCGATCGACTGCACCAATCGGCCACGACGCCGACAACAGGGTCTTGCGCGTCAGCTTGACGGCACGGGGATCCTCGGAAAGCCGACGACGGCTCTCGTCGTCAAAGAAATCCTCGTGGCGCTTCTTGACGTCGAGAATCATCGAAATCGTGGATGCGAGCGCCGCGCTCTTGCTCTGCGCAGCCAGCCGCAGGTAGGCGGCGCGCGTGATCCACTCGTCTATCAGGCCCGTGGTCGTGTGCACCGCGATAATTGGCACGCCCAAACGGATGGCCGACACTGCGCGACTGATCGGCCCTCGACGGTCTGAGGACTCGGATCGCGACTTGCGCACCTTGCCTTCCGGAGCATCCTGAAAACGCTGCTGACCATTGGCCTCAAGAACGGCATCCAATGCGTCCGCGATCCAGAATTTTTCGAACGCCCACGTAACAAGGAACGCCGTGACTCGGGCGTCCTTATGGGTTGCCGTGACAAGCAGGTTGCGCAGGTGTTCCATGGTGGCGCTCTCGAGGCGGCCAAGATAGCGAACCATCCGAACCACGTCGGGGCTCAACGGCGTCGCAGCGTATTCCGAAAGCTGCAGGGTGTCGCGGTGATTTCCCCGGGCCGTGCGAGCGAATTCGCGCACGTCAAACCGGGTCCTTTGACCGACTTCGCCAATAGTTGTCATGAAATGTGGCCTTTGCTGCTCTCGCGGCGACCCTTCGTCGCACACAGTTGCCTGTCAGCACCGTATCGTAAGTGCCATGGGTGTAGCTCTCGTGACCGGGGGAACGTCCGGCATAGGTGCCGCGTTCGCCAGGCAACTCGCTGCGCGGGGCTACGATCTTGTCCTCGTTGCACGCTCATCAGCTGGCCTCGAATCCATGGCGACCGAACTCCGGGCTCTGGGTCGCACAGTTGAAATTCTCCCCGCGGATCTGACGGACCGCAAGGCCGTAGCGAAGGTCGCTGCGCGACTCGAAGATCCGAAGCGCCCTATCGACATGTTGGTGAACAACGCGGGATTTGGCATCCACACCGCCATCACCGATCCAGACCTGACTCAGCACGACCGGGGTATCGAGGTAATGATTCGCGCCGTGCTTGTGCTGTCGGGCGCCGCGGCGCGGGGAATGCTTTCCCGCAACAAGGGTGCGATCGTCAACGTGTCCAGCACGGCGGGCTTCACGACCATGGGCAGCTACTCCGCGATGAAGACCTGGGTTACCGCCTTCACGGAGGGCCTCGCCGTCGAGCTGCGGGACACCGGAATCACAGTGACCGCTCTCTGCCCGGGCTGGGTTCGCACCGAGTTTCATGATCGCGCCGGGATCAAGAAGAGCAGTATTCCAAACGCGTTGTGGCTCGACGCCGAACCACTTGTACGTTCCGCTTTACGCGACATAGACCACGGCAAGGTGATTTCCATACCGACTATTCGCTACCGAGTGCTGATCTGGTTGGCTCGGCATGCCCCCAAAAGTGCGATTAGGTCCATCTCGGGCGCTATATCGTCAGACCGCAGAAAGCCGGTTGTCCCTTGACCGTTCACGCCCAAAAGGGTGCAGACGCCGATGTCGCATCCAAAAAGGCCGCACCCACAAAACACGAGCGCGACCGTTTCAACTCGAAGTTCCAAGCCGCGGCTCGCTTCGTGGCGCAGCGCGCAATCCTTAGACCCGTCGTCTGGAACACCCTCGTCACGGTCACCGTGCGCGGTCAGGAGAACGTTAAGGACGTCAGCGGCGGCTACGTCGTCGTAGCGAACCATTCCAGCCACTTGGATACCCCGCTCATCATGGGTGGACTGCCCCGAAAGCTGGTCCGTTACCTCGCGGCGGGCGCCGCGGCCGACTACTTCTTTGACATTTGGTGGCGCCGCGGACTCACCGCTCTGTTCTTCAATGCCTTCCCGGTGCAGCGCACGGCTGGCGGCATCCGCTCGATCAGTGCGAAGTCGCTGCTGCAGCGCGGAATCCCCCTCCTCGTGTTTCCCGAGGGGACACGCTCGAAGGATGGTAATTTCGGCCAGTTCAAGCCTGGAGCAGCCGCCCTCGCCAGTTCGTGCAATGCCCCATGTATCCCGGTTGCGTTGGTGGGGGTCTATCTCGCGCATCCTCGGGGCACGAATTGGCCCAAACGCGGACGGCTGCCGGTGGGTGTCATCATCGGCGAGCCCATGCACGTGCTGCCCGGCGAGAACCCCGTGGACTTCACGGCGCGCATCAAAGCTGAGATCACGCGCCTGCGCGACGTGAATACAGCGGATATCCTAGGCGAGTCAAAAGGAGCACAGAAGTGACCGACGTACAGCACATGAAGTGGTGGGGATGGGGCCTCGAAGGCGTTGCCTTTCACCATGAGGACAAGCCAGGGTTCGCGCCCTTCATCCTCGAGCAATTGGCGCTCGACCTCCACGCCGTGACTCCGACCGGTATGCCGGCGTTCGACAAAGTTACGGTCGCCAAGTCGCTGATTTCGGCGCCGCTGCAGAAGTCGCTCTCTGACATCGTCGGCGCTGAATACGTCACGACCGACAAGATGGAACGCGTCGTTCATGCCTACGGCAAGAGCCTGCGCGACCTCGTGCGAATTCGCGCCAATCAAATTGAGCGCACCCCCGATGTGGTCGTGTACCCGGGCAACGAGGCCGAGGTTCAGAAGATTGTGGATGCCGCCGTCAAAGCCGACGCCGTGCTCATCCCGTTCGGTGGCGGCAGCAACATCGGGGGGAGTCTCGAGCCGCTCCGCACCGAAAAGCGCGTTGTCATATCACTCGACATGGGTCGCATGAACAAGGTGCTCGAGATCGATTCGGACGCCGGACTTGCACTCATTCAGGCCGGCGCGCTCGGCCCGGATCTCGAAGAGCAGCTCGCGGCGAAGGGGTGGACCATCGGCCACTTCCCGGACAGCTTTACCCACTCGACTCTGGGCGGCTGGATTGCGACTCGCTCGTCGGGCATGCAGTCCGACAAGTACGGCGACATCGCGGATATCACCCGCGGACTGCGCCTGGTTCGACCGGGTGGCACAGTAGTCATCCGTCCGATCCCCAGTGCATCCAATGGTCCGAGCGTTCGCGAGATGATCCTCGGCTCCGAGGGTCGCCTCGGTGTCGTCACAGAGGCGTGGGTGCAGGTGCACCGCATTCCCGCCAAGCGCGACGTCTACGCCTACTTCTTCCCGAACTTCGAAACCGGGCTCAAGGCCATGCAGGAAATCGCGGAGAGCGATGCTGCACCAACCATCACGCGCGTCTCAGACAATATGGAGACCCGGTTCTCGCTGGCGACCTCCAAAGAGAGCCACGGCATCACGAAGTTTGTTTCGGGCACCGTGCTTCCGGCGATCTTCAAGTCGAAGGGCTGGAATCTCGAAGAGATCTGCCTCTCGTTCATCGGCTACGAGGGTGGCGAGCGTCACGCGAAGCTGCAGAAGAAACTCGTCGACAAGATCGTCAAGAAGTACAACGGAATGGGCGTGGGCAAGGGTCCTGGCATCCTGTACGACCAGAAGAAGTTTGACACTCCCTACATCCGCGACTTCCTTCTCGACCGGGGCGCCGCGGGCGACGTCTCCGAGAGCGCAGCTCCGTGGTCCAAGCTCCAGAAACTGCACGACGGGGCCGTGGATGCGGCGCATGACGCGTTCAAGAAGATCGGCGCTCAGGGTGTCATCATCAGCCACCTGTCGCACTCGTACCACTCTGGCGCCTGCCTGTACTTCACCTTCGGGTTCAAGTTCGGCAAGGATGCGCTCGGCGACTACGACATCGTGAAGTCGGCCATCCAGCAGTCCTTCATCGACAACGGTGGATCGATCTCGCACCACCACGGCGTAGGGCTCGAGCACGCACCGTGGCTCGAAGACGACATCTCGGCCAGTGGCATGTCGGTTCTCCAGGGACTCTTCGATTCGGTAGACCCCAAGGGCAACTTCAACCCGGGTAAGGTCATCGCGGCCCCCGGGCTCGACCAGGGCAACTCGGGCGGCGCGCTCAAAAAGGCCGCCACAACCAGGTCGGCGGCGACTCGTGCCAAGGCACCGGCGGTGGCGTCAAAGCCTGCGCCAAAGCGCACCAGCGGGAGCACAGCGAAGGCAAAGGTCAACGCAGCAAAGTAGTCGCGTGACGACGGGAGCGGAGGCCGAGATCGTGCTCGCCCTCCGATCGGCCGGCTGCGTGTTTGCCGAGGATGAGGCAGCGCTTCTGGTCGCCGAGGACTGGTCGACCGACGAACTCGCTCTGCGCGTGAGTCGGCGCGTTGCGGGCGAGCCGCTCGAGGTCATTCTGGGGTGGGCTGAGTTTGATGGACTTCGCGTCGCCATTGATCCGGGCGTCTTTGTGCCCCGGCATCGCACCGAATATCTCGTGCGACGCGCCCGACGGATTGCGACGCCGAGATCGATCGTCATCGACCTGTGCTGCGGGAGCGGGGCTCTCGGGGTCGCGCTGGCGGCGGCGGTTCCCGGCATCCAGCTGTACGCGTCGGACGTTGAGACCGCCGCGGTCGCATGCGCGCGACGCAACCTCGCCGGGATCGGCGCAGTATTTGAGGGCGACCTGTTTGATCCGCTGCCGCCGGAACTGCGCGGACGAGTCGATCTGCTCTTGGTCAACGCGCCCTACGTGCCGACTGACGAGATCGCCGGGATGCCGCCCGAAGCTCGCGACTACGAACCCCTGGTGACCCTCGACGGCGGCCCCGATGGGCTGGATGTACACCGC
>JADGOT010000112.1 GCA_017882805.1 Glaciihabitans sp.
CGCGTGCTCGTTCATGCCAACGTGCACGACGAGTTCGTTGCCGAGATGGTCAAATGGGCAAAGGAGAACGCGAAGACGGGCGCACCGGATCGTGACGACATCCTGTTTGGACCGGTCAATAACGCGAGCCAGCTTGAGCGCGTGAGTGGCATCATCGACGCGTTGCCGTCATCAGCGAAGGTCGAGTTGGGCGGTCACCGCCAGGGGACGAGCGGCTACTTCTACGAGGCGACGATCGTTTCGGGTCTCAAGCAGACGGATGACGCGATCCAGAACGAGATCTTTGGCCCCGTCATCACGGTGCAGAAGTTCACGGACGAAAAGCAGGCTCTCAGCTGGGCCAACGGCGTCCAGTACGGACTCTCCTCGAGCGTGTGGACAAAGGATCACGCGCGGGCGATGCGCTTCGCCAAGAACCTCGATTTCGGCTGCGTGTGGATCAACACCCACATCCCGCTGGTCGCGGAGATGCCGCACGGCGGCTTCAAGCACTCCGGCTATGGCAAGGACCTATCGTCCTACGGCTTCGATGACTACACCCGCATCAAGCACGTCATGTCGTACATCGGCTAACCCCTCCCACTGCGCTCCAATTCAGGAGGCTGGCTCCCAATTCAGGAGGGAGTGTGACTGGTGTTCGCTGGTCTCAATCAAAGTGACCAATTTCGACCGCAAGAACCTCATACCTTCCTGAATTGAGTGAACGGTGAAGGGTACGGGGCTAACAAACCCCCGCGTCGCCTAGTAATTGGCGGATAATCGGGAGAGTGGGCGACGAAATTGACGACGAAACCATCACGGTGCCTCGGCGCCCGATGGTTCGTCCCGTCCTGTCGCCGCTAGGAGATCTCGAAGACACCGCCATCCCCAGGGTGGAAGAACTCCCGAGGGCCAAGGCGACCCCGCCACCCCTCGTCGAGCCACGATCCCGCCCGAAGCGCGACGAACCATCAGGGATCGAGCTGACGGCTGAAGCTACCCAGGAGGATGTCTCCACCAGGCCGTACACGCGCGGCGAGTACGACGAGGCGACCTTCAACCCCCAGATGTTTTACCGATTTCGGATCGGCCGCACGGTCGTTTGGCTGGATGCCGTCTCCTACGTCGGTCGACGCCCAAGCAGCCCGCGGATCATCTATGGGCAAATGCCCCGCCTCGTGCGCGTTCCGTCGCCCAAGCAGGAGGTCTCGAGCACGCACGTCGAGTTGCGTCAGCTGGGCGCATCCGTCGTACTTACCGACATGCGATCGACGAACGGCTCGATCGTCTTCCCGCCGGGCGGCGAGCCCCGAAAGCTCCGCCAGGGTGAGTCGGTCGTCGCAACTCCGGGAACTCTGGTGGATATTGGTGACGGAAACGTCATCGAGATTCTCCCGCTCCAGTCCAGGCCAGTTTCGGATGGACCGCTCGCGGGCACCAGCACGGAAGGCTAACAGTGACCGAAATCGGGGGAAGCACGGCGAGTTACGAACTCGCCCTGCCCGAACGGCCCAACGCAATCATCCGTCTCACCTGGGCCGCGGCGACCGATCGCGGTCATCGCCGCAGCGCTAACGAAGACAGCTACGTCGCGCAGTCGCCAATCTTTGCCGTCGCGGACGGGATGGGCGGACACTCCGCAGGCGACCTGGCCAGCGCTGCGGTTGTTACCAGGCTTGCCGAGGTCATCACCGAGGGCTTCGCTACGACGGGCGCCATCGATCGCGCCCTCGAGCGAGCGACAAGCGATATCGAGATCGTTGGTGAGGGCAGCGAGCTTGGCGTTGGGACGACCGTCACTGGCGCGGTCCTCACACTTCAGGGCGGCGAGCCCTACTTCGCGGTCTTCAACATCGGTGACAGTCGGGTGTACCAGTTCGAGCGCGGCGAGTTGAAGCAGATCACGGTCGACCACTCCGTTGTGCAGGAGATGGTCGACTCGGGGCTAATCGACCGCACCCAGGCCGAGCACCACCCCGACAGCAACGTGATCACGCGCGCGGTCGGATTCAACATGCCGCCGACTGCGGACTACTGGATGCTGCCGCTTCGCCCCGGATTCCGCCTGCTGATCTGCTCCGATGGCCTCACCAAGGAGCTCGGCGACGATCGATTGCTCCATCATCTGTCTGCCGGTTTGAGCGCCCGAGACACCGCGCATGCCCTCGTCGATGCGGCTTTGGCCGCGGGAGGGCGCGACAATGTGACCACAATCGTGCTCGACGTAGTGGATGCTCCGACCGAATATGAATTTCACTCGACCTCCCCCCGTTCTGGGGGAAGGACGGTCTAACCGGGGTTTCCCCCACCTAGAATTGACAAGTCCGTCGATCCGCGAGGGGGTATTGTGGCGCGCCGATTGCCTTCGCAACCGCCCGTGCTACCCGGTTTCTCGCACGTTCACGTCTTGGGCTCGGGTGGTTTCGCCGATGTCTTCCTGTACGAACAGAACATGCCGCGGCGCCAGGTGGCGGTCAAAGTCATGCTCAGTGAGGTCGTTAACGATCAGGTTCGACAGATGTTTCAGGCCGAGGCGAACCTCATGGCGCAACTTTCCGCGCATCCGTCAATCCTGACTGTCTATCAGGCGAGCGTTTCCGCCGACGGACGCCCATACCTGGTAATGGAGCTGTGCTCGTCGGCGCTCAGCGCCCGGTACCGCTCTGAGCGCATCCCGGTTCCCGAGGTTCTGCGCATCGCGGTCAAGATCGGCAGTGCAATCGAGACGGCGCACCGTGCCGGAGTTCTGCACCGCGACATCAAGCCGAGCAACATCCTGATGACCGCCTACGGGCATCCCGTGCTTGCTGACTTCGGTATTGCGGCGACGGTCGCGGAATCGAAGGACCAGGAGACAGTCGGCATGTCGATCCCGTGGTCGGCACCCGAGGTTCTCATGGATGAGACGCCGGGATCGGTGCAGTCCGAGGTCTGGGCACTTGCCGCGACGGTGTACTCGCTACTGGCCGGGCGCTCACCGTTCGAAATCCCTGGGGATTCGAATAAGTCCACCGACCTGATCTCGCGAATCAATCGCGGTAAGCCACAGCCAATCGCCCGCGCAGACGTTCCTGCCAACCTCGAGAAGCTGCTCGCGAACGCGATGTCGCGAAATCCGAAGAACCGACCGGCGACGGTACTGGAACTGGTGCGGTCGTTCCAGTCGATCGAGACCGAGCTCGGCGTTCCCCAAACGCCCATCGAGGTGGCGATGGACGACTGGGCTCTCGCCACGGTCTCCGACCTCGAGGATCGCACGCGCGTCCGCGGTGTGGCTGGCGCATTGGTGCCCGCCGGGCAAAACCGTCGTCGTCGCCGTCGGATCGATAGTTCTTACGGTTCCGTCGGAACGGTCGTTCGGGAATCCGTTGGCAAGGGATCGTCGACGATTCGCCCCGCGCAGAGCAAGAGGCTCCGCGCGCTGGTGTGGGGACTTGTTCTGGTGGGCGTCCTGGCACTTGCGCTCGGCGTGACAGCGACCTTTGTTCTTATCAATGCCAATGGCGGCATTCCCGTGGTCTCAAATATCACGGCAACAGTCAAGGGCACGTCGGTGAAGTTTGTCTGGCAGAACCCGGGTCTCGGCACGCAGGATCAGTATCAGATCTCAACGAGCGACAGCGGCTCGAGCGTTCAGCAGGCCAACTCGTTTGTGGTTGACGCGGCAAAGGGTGCGCACGTCTGCATTACGGTCACGGTCAACCGCGAGGGCAAGCTGGGTTCGCCAAGTTCACCGAAATGTGTGGATGTTGGCGGGTGAGTCGCGTCTATGTTTAGGCACTGGTTTGTTGCCCATCGCTCGCTGATTCTCACGATTGTGGGCGGCGCGGTCATAACCGCGCTCGTCACTGCTTTCGCCATCACCTCGACGGGGTTCACGGCGCAGCAGCTCAACCTGAACGACTCGTCAGTGTGGGTCGCGAATGGTGTGCAGCAGGCTATTGGTCGCGCCAACACGACCGTGCGCCAACTCAACAGTGTCGTCGCCAGCACGGGCAATGAGCTCGACGTGCTTCAAAACGGCTCGACGGTATTGATGGTCGACAACGCGGACAGCAAGCTGCAGGTGGTCGATCCTGCGACGTCAACGGTCACTCAGACCGTGCCGTTGCCGCCGAATCAGCCGCAGGTCTTCCTGTCCAAGACCACGGTCGTCATCGTCGCGGCAGCGACGGGGCAGGTGTGGATGACCCCTCTTCAGCAGATCGCGACATTTAGCTCGCAGTCTGCCTCGACCCTGAGTCTCGGCCCGCACGTCGTCGCCAGCATGGATCCGAGTGGCGCGCTGTTCGTGTACTCGCCGAGTGCGAAGAAGGTGGATCGCATCGAGCCCGACAAGTCGCAGGTGGTGGTGGGCACCGACAATCTGAGCCTTCCGGTCAAGAACACCTTCCAGATCACGTCTGTCCATGGTCAGTGGGCGGTGCTCGATGCCACGACGTCCCGCGTTTATGTCGCGGGGGCAAGCATGGCTCTTCGTGGAACGGTGGCGGCAACCTCGCCTTCGATTCAGCAACCAAGTGCGACCGGAGAACGAATTCTTGTAGCTGGCTCCGCCGGTCTGGTTGCCCTGTCTCTGGGCGCATCGACGCCAACCACGCTCCTGCGCGGGCAGAGTGGAACAGCCGCGCGTCCCTTATCTGTCGGCGGATGCGACTACGCGGCCTGGACCGGTGGCCGAGCCTGGCGTTCGTGCGCGTCCGATACCGGCACGACGGGGACGACGCTGCCGCTGTCGGCTACGGCATCGAACATGAAACTCGTTCTTCGCGCGAACGGCAGCCGTGTGGTGCTCAATGATTCACGCTCGGGCTCGACCTGGGCCGTGCAGTCGGGCGGTCAGCTCATTAACAACTGGGATGACCTGATCGCACCAAAGGACCAACAGCAGCAACAGCAGAAGAAGAACGAGGACACGCCACCGCAGGTCGAGAAGGAGCAGTTGCCGCCAGTTGCTGTCGATGACAGGCTAGGCGCTCGTCCCGGTCGCGCCAGCGTCCTGCCCGTGCTGCTGAACGACTACGACCCCAATGGCGACGTGATTTCGATCACCGACGTCAGCGGGATCGATCCGAACATCGGGCGCATCGACCTGATCAACAACCATCAGGAGCTGCAGGTTACCCTCGCGGCGAACGCGAGCGGAGCGATCAGTTTCCGCTACACGATCAGCGACGGCCGGGGCGGCTCCGCATCCGCAACGGTGGTTGTCAGCGTGAGATCGCCCGGCGAGAACAGTGCACCCGTTCAGGTGCAGACGAGTAAGACGACGGTTGTTCAGGGCGGCCGAGTTACCACTCAGATCCTCGGCGACTGGGAAGATCCGGATGGCGATCCGATGTACGTGACGGACGCCTCTGCCACGGCGCCAGACACAGTCAGCTTCACGCCGGATGGCACTTTGGTGTACTCCGACGGCGGGGTATCGAGTGGGATCAAGACAGTCTCCGTGACGGTCTCGGACGGCAAGGCCGAGGCCGCGGGTGGGCTGTCCGTGACGGTGCGGGCCGCCGGCAAGGTGCCGATCATCGCGGATCCCTTCCTACAAATTGCTACCGCGGGTCAGCCAATGACAATTTCGCCGCTCACGCACGTTCGGGGCGGAAACGGCACCCTGCGTCTGGGGAACGTCCCTGCCAAGGCGGACGTCACGATCACGCCGAGCTACGACGCGGGCACGTTCCGGTTCCAGAGCACCGCAATCGGCCCGCACTACCTGAATTTCGTGGTGACGGACGGCTCGCAGTCGGTCACGGGCGTCGTTCGCGTCGACGTGGTCGCGCCCCCGGAGAGCAACACCAAGCCCATCACGATCCCCAAAACGGTGTTCGTGCGGGCGCTGACCTCGGCGAGAGTGAATGTCGCCGACTCGGATATCGATCCGGCTGGCGGAGTTCTGATCGTCACGCGAGTATCCAACCTGCCCGCCGATTCGGGTATTACGGCCGAGATTCTGCAACAGCAGACCATTCGAGTTCGACCGGTCAGGCCGATCGACGCCCCAGTTACGTTCAACTACACGATCACGAACGGCCTCGCTACCTCGATCGGCTCGATTACCGTTATCGAAATTCCGACGCCCGATCATCTGCAGCCCCCCATTGCAAACCCCGACTCCATTACGGTGCGCACGGGCGCGGCGATTGACATACCCGTACTCGCCAATGACTCTGATCCCGATGGTGAGCCGCTCACTCTGGTCCCGACTCTTGCCCAGAACCTTCCCTCCGGCGCGGGCCTGCTGTTCACGAGTGGCACGGTGCTTCGCTACCTCGCGCCCCAGCGGCCAGGAAACTACACCGCGGTGTACGCGATCGCCGGACCGGATGGTCAGACTGCGCGTGCCCAGATCAAGATCGCGGTGCGCGAAGTGGATGCGGGTACCAACAATCCGCCTGTTCCCGAGACGCTCACCGGCCGGGTTCTCGCCGGCGGTTCGGTGTCAATTGATGTGCCGCTGTCAGGAATCGATCCTGACGGGGATACCGTGCAGCTGCTTGGACAGCAGAGCAATCCACAGAAGGGTGTCGTCACTGCGGTCGGTCCGCACACCATCACCTACGAAGCCGGGGACTACTCGACGGGCACGGACACCTTCACCTACGGCGTCATTGACGCTCTCGGGGCCAGAGCGACCGGTACCGTGCGGGTCGGAATCGCGGCGAAGCTCGGGGGAGCGCCCAACCCTGTGGCGATTATCGACGAGGTCACCGTCCGCCCGGGTGTGACGGTATCGGTGCAGGTGCTCGCGAACGACTCAGACCCAGGCGGCAGCCCACTGCACGTTGTGTCTGCCGTACCTAACGACAAGGTGACCAAAGCCAAGGTGGTGGGTGGCGGCATCGTCGACGTGACCCCTCCGACAGCGCCGGGCACCTACGGCGTCATCTATACGATCGAGAACGACGCCGGTGGCGAGAGTTCCGCGTTTGTTCGCGTGACCGTCGACCCCAAAGCCCCGCTCGCGACGCCGATTGCCAGTGACACGGTGCTCACTCTCAACGACATCCTCGACCGGACCTCGCTCGACGTGAACGTCCTGGCCAACGTTTTCTTCGCCGACGGACCGTCAACCGCTCTCGGCCTGTCTGTATACCCAGGCTTCGGGGCGACCGCGCAGGTGACAGCGACCAAGCACATCCAGGTGACGGTGACGGCGCACAGTCAGATCATTCCCTTCAAGGTCACGCATCCCGATGATCCCGCGATCTTCAGCTATGCCTTCATTTGGGTTCCCGGTACCGACGACGCCCTACCGCAGCTCAATCGCACGGCACCCCCGCTGTCCGTTGTCAGCGGCAGCAGAATCGCGATTAGCCTGCGCGACTACGTTCTTGCCGCAAGGGGCACGAGCGTCCAGCTCACGGACACGAGTTCGGTCTCGGCGACGCACTCCGACGGGTCATCGCTCGTCGTCGACAACCGCACGCTGCAGTTCACCTCCGCCGACCAGTACTTCGGGCCAGCCTCGATTTCATTCCAGGTGACTGACGGGCAGTCGGCGACCGATCCCAACGGCCGCAAAGCGATTCTGACTCTCCCGATCACTGTGTTGCCGAAGACCAACCAGCCGCCCGTGTTCATTGGCGGCGTCATCAACTTTGAACCGGGCTCTAGTGTCACCGTTGATCTGGTGAAGCTCACGAATTACCCATACAAGGCCGATCTCGGACAACTTGTTTTTACTCTCCCGACTCCAGTTGCAGCAGGGTTCACTACCTCGCTCACCGGCCAGCAGCTGACCATCAAGGCGGACGAGGGTGTGCCCAGTGGAACCACGGCGCAGCTCAATGTTGGCGTGCGTGACTCGACGTCCACGGGCACTGCTGGCAACATCCAGCTTGTCGTTGTGCCATCGACCAAGCCGCTGGCTGTTCCGGCCCCCGATTCTGCCGTGGTCCAACGCGGTCAGTCCGTCACCATCGACGTTCTCGCCAACGACAACGCGACTAATCCATTCCCCGACACTCCACTCAGGGTTGTCGCGATCCGCGGTCTCGATGGTGGCAGCCTCCCGTCAGGCGTCAGCGTCACACCGAGCGCCGACCGGAGCAAGCTCGCAGTCAGCATTTCCGGTAGTGCGCTCCCCACCGACACGACTCTGCAATACGAGGTCGCTGACGCCACCGACGACCCGGCGCGATACGTGTGGGGCAACGTGACGATCTCGGTCGAGGATCGACCGGATCCGGTCACCAACGTGCGTGCCGTGTCGTTCTCGGATCGGCAAGTTGTTCTGAACTGGAACAACGGCGCAGCCAACAACTCGGCCATTCTCGACTACCAGGTACTGGAAACCGACAGCACCAGCGGCGCGGTCATCTCGACCACGACCTGCGGCGGTCCGCTGTGTGCGATCACAACGCCCGGAAACGGACCAACCTTCGGGGTGCGACTCGCGGTCACCGCGCGCAACGCCATCGGAAGCTCCGATCCCGCGCTGAACCCGGGCGCGATCTGGTCTGACATCATTCCGGCCGCGCCGACCAGTCTGAATTCGACTCCGCTCGATCATGGGCTCGACATCACCTGGGCGGCTCCGCCCGCAACCGGCGGCAGTCCGATTACCAGTTACGTGATTACTGTCGATGGCACCTCAGCACGCACGGTGGATGCAAGCACGTTCGAGATCGCGATCACGGATGCCGCGGGAATTGCCAACGGGTCAGCGACGGGGTTCTCCGTGAGCGCCCGCAACTCGGCATTTGCTGCTCTCGCGACCTGGAACAGCGCGAGCGGTACCGGATTCCCAGCGGGCCCGCCCCTCTACGTCGTCGGCAGTCCGCCGGTCGCCGCCACCGTCGGTGCCGACGGTAGCTCCGCCCAGTTGTCCTGGTCGAGTTCGTTCAACGCCAATGGAGCCACGATCACGGACTATCGCGCCGCAGCGTTCCCTTCGGGGGATAGCACACCGACCTGCTCCACAGCGGTTGGGCAGGATGCCGGAACATCGCCGACCACGACCTTCACGGGGCTGACCCCCGATCAGACGTACGACTTCATCGTGTTCGCGTTCAACGCCATGGGCTGCGGAACATCCGACATCGTCTCGCTGACGCCGCATCCAACCCCCGGCACGGTCACTGGCATTACCACAGCTGGCCCCAGCGTCAACGGAACAAACCATTGGGACTTCCACCTCAACGACGTATCTATCGCCAGCGGATCGATGACGACGGACCGCTTTGAATACCAGTTGAGTGGCGGATCCGTCGACGGAAGTGTGTACGGTCCGTTGACCTATGGGGCGTTCCTCACCACGACCAACGCCAGCCAATATGGCGCAGACATCTCAGTCCAGGTGAAAGCCTGCAAGTTGTACAGCGATGCGACCATCTGCAGTACGGACTGGTCGTCACCTTTCGATCTGGGAGTACCGGTGGCGAATTCCGACCTGCCCGGCCTCTCGTTCTCGCATCCAGATTTCAACCTGTTAGGACCTGCTGTTGACGGGACCTGGGTTTGGTCGGCTGGCCTCCCGCAGGCCGCGTACGACACGATCACCTACGACTGCGGAAATGGGCCTCAGACGCTCGATCCGAACAACCCCGGGTCGTGCACTGCGAGTGAAACCAGCCCGATCAGCCAGGACTTCCCGCCCCTCACGATCTCGATCGGCGTGAATGGGCACCATTATGTGAGAACGTACGACTGGAATGTCTATCTCTAGGAGACCCGAATGACTATGACGCCTGAGCAGGCCGCGACGTTCTCCGAAACGTTCAACCGCCTTGTGGCCAATGTCGAGCAGGTGCTGCTCGGCAAGACCTTTGTTATCCGCCTGGGCTTTACCGCGCTTCTCAGCGAGGGGCACCTCTTACTCGAGGACTTCCCGGGTACGGGAAAGACCTCGCTGGCTCGAGCGATGGCGGAGACGGTCGACGGCGCATCCAGTCGCATTCAGTTCACGCCAGACCTGTTGCCCGGCGATATCACCGGCGTGAGCATCTACGACCAGCGTTCGAGCACGTTCGAGTTTCACTCGGGCCCCATCTTCGCGAACATCGTCCTCGCCGACGAGATCAATCGTGCAAGCCCCAAGACCCAAGCCGCTCTGCTCGAGGTCATGGAGGAGGGGCGAGTCACCGTTGATGGCGTCTCACACGTAGTCGGCGAACCGTTCATGGTGATCGCGACACAGAATCCGATCGAGCAGGCTGGCACCTACCGGCTGCCGGAGGCACAGCTTGACCGCTTCCTGATGAAGGCATCCATCGGGTATCCAGACCACGCCTCGACACTTCGCATCCTCGAGGGCGCGGTTACTCGGGCGCACGAGGTCTCGGTGCCCAAGATTGTTACCGCAAAGCAGATCATCGCTCTGGCGAAGGCGGCGCGCACCGTCCACGTCGATCCGTCGATCAATGACTACGTGTCGCGACTCGTCGACGCGACTCGCTCTGCTGTGGAGGTTCGACTCGGGGTCAGCGTGCGCGGCGCGCTCGCGCTTATCCGCACGGCCAAGACCCTCGCTGCCGCGAACGGTCGACACTACGTCATCCCGGATGACGTCAAGGTCCTGGCCGAGCCCGTTCTCGCTCATCGTCTGCTGCTCGACCCGGAAGCTGAGTTCGACGGCGTGACTGCGGAAAGTGTTATCGGCCAGCTCCTGATTGAGACGGCTCCGCCGAGTGATCGGCAAGCCGTGTGACGGACAGGAATGATCAGACTCGACCAGGTCGTGGTGGCGGTCGCACAGTGCTGCAGGGCGGTGCCCGCCCCGACCAGTCTTCGTCGGCATCGGCGGAGGGCCTGTCCAACGCGCGGACCAAGATCGTTGGTACCCGGACCGGCATTCTCGCGGACGCAATTGTCGCAGTTGTGCGCGCCTCAACTGAAGTTCGCGCCCGGTTGGTTCACGTTGCGACTCGGGTCGGCGCTATCGTCACGCCGCTCGGGTGGGCGCTCGGCATCTCAACTCCGATCGCGTTCGTTTTTGGATATCTCCTGAACTGGATCGAACTTGTCGCCTTCGCCTGGGCCTGCCTGCTGCTCATTCTGATCGCGGTCATCTACCTGATCGGTCGCAACCCCCTCTCGATCGAGCTGTCGGTTGCACACAGCAGGGTGGTGGTTGGGGACGGCGCGATTGGCGAGGTCATCGTCACCAACCCGAGGCCTCGCCGGGTGCTCGGCGCATCCGTTGAGGTTCCGGTGGGCAAAGGCGTCGCGGCAGTCGTCACCCCGAGTCTCCGTCGCGACGGTCGCTTTGTTCACGAGTTTCCCCTGCCCACGGCACACCGCGGAATTGTCGAGATCGGTCCCGTGCGTACCATCCGGGCCGACCCGATCGGGCTGGTGCGGCGCGAACTGATCTGGACCGAATCCACGGAACTCTTCGTGCATCCACGCACCATCGCAATCCCCTCCACAAGCACGGGTTTCGTGCACGACCTCGAGGGCAGCGCCACCCGCGACCTGACCAACAGCGACGTGTCGTTCCACGCGCTCCGGGAGTATCAACCGGGGGATGAGCGGCGCTACATTCACTGGAAATCGACCGCGAAGACGGGCACCTACATGGTGCGCCAGTTCGAGGAGACCCGGCGCAGCCACATTGTCATCGCTCAATCGCTGGCTCGAAGTGATTACGCCACCGACGCGGAGTTTGAGATGGGCGTCAGCGTCACGGGCTCTCTGGGTGTTCGAGCGATTCGGGATGCCCGGAACATCTCTGTCGTGGTGAGTGAGACCACCCCTGACTTCGCCAAACGCAAGGTGCTCGAGGTTCGGCCGCTCTCGACCCTCACCCGTACCAGGCTCCTGGACGACCTGTCCGTTGTCGAGAGCAGCGACACCGCGCTTGCAATCACCGACGTTGCCCGGGTTGCGGCAGAACAGATCGCCGGCATTTCCGTTGCGTTTCTGGTCTGCGGCTCCGGCGCGACGCCCTCTGAACTGCGCTCGGCATCCACGAAGTTTCCGGTCGGCGTCGAGGTAGTCGCGATCGTCTGCGACCCCGAAAGCATCCCTGGTCTCCGCCGCGTTGCGGGTCTTAGCGTCCTAACGATCGGATACTTGGAAGACCTTCAGCGTTCGCTCGCCCGATCGGCGGCGGCATAGTGAAGAATCGTCCGGCTCCGGGTTTCATCATCAGCAACACCCTTATGTTGTGGGGTGCGATCGCGATTTCCTCGATCGCGCTGTGGCCGATCTACCGCAACACCGCAATGATCGTAATGGTGGTCACGGCCACGCTTCTCGGGTCGCTTCTGGCGATTCTGGGCGCGTACTTCCGTTGGCCAGCACCGATCCTGATGGGCGCAACGGCAGTCGGATTCCTGCTGTTTGGAGTGCCCGTCGCGGTGCCAAGCGAAGCGCTCGGGGGCGTTCTGCCATCGGCCCAGGGGTTGGTCGACCTGATCGCCGGAGTTGCTCTCGGCTGGAAGCAGCTGCTGACCATCTCGCTTCCGGTCGGGCAGTATCAGGCGCTACTGGTGCCCTTCTTTGCGCTGATCCTTGTCATCAGCGTGCTGTCGTTGACCATCGCGCTGCGGGCAAAGCACGGCGACATCGCGGTCGTCGGTCCCGGCCTCGTGTTTCTCGCGGCGACGGCGTTTGGTGCAGAGACCGCGGAGCTGCCCTATGTCTCGTCGCTTGGGCTGCTGGCCTTTCTCCTGCTCTGGATCGTCTGGCGGCGGTGGTATCGCCGACGGATCGCGATCCGTCTGCTCGCGACCGCAACGCGAGAAGGACCGGATGGCCCGATTGAGATTCGCGCGGACACCCGATTTGTTGGACTTCGCACTCTGCTGGCTGCCGTCGTGGTCCTTGCACTAGCCGCCGGCACTGCTCTCGCCGCAACGACCAGCCTCCCGCCGACCGGTACCCGCAGCGTGCTGCGAACTGCGACAGTCCAGCCATTCGAACCGCGTAACTATGTGAGCCCGCTCTCCGGATTCCGCACGTACTGGCAGACGCCCAAGACCGATGCCGTTCTGTTTACGGTGAACGGACTGCCCGTGGGATCCCGCATCCGGCTCGCCACTATGGATACCTACGACGGCGTCGTCTATACGGTCGGTAGCGCCGCAGTGAATCCGGCTTCCGGATCGTTCAGCCGAGTGCCGTTCGAACTGGAGCAGGCGAGCGTGCGCGGCACTCCCGCGCAAGTCACGGTGACCAATGAGAACTATTCCGGAGTATGGATTCCCACCGTGGGACAGTTCAAGAAGATCAGCTTCAGTGGGTCGAATTCGACGCTCCTGCGCGACGACTTCTTCTACAACAACACGTCGGGCACGGCCGTGGACGTGGGAAAGTTCGCGGCGGGGGACAGCTACACGCTCGACGCGGTCGTGCCTTCGGAGCCCAGCCTTGCCAAATTGAAGAACGTGGACGCGGGATCCGCCGCCGTGCCGCCGCTGGGTACGCTGCCCGCCGAGCTCTCCACCAGCCTCAACGCTTACGTCGCGCAGGCGAGCAGCCAGGGCGCCAAGCTCGTGGCAATGATCACCGCGCTCAAGACTGCGGGTTACGTCAGTCATGGCGTGGGCAAAGAGCCCGCAAGCCGCTCGGGTCACGCTCTCGACCGCATCAATGAGCTTCTCACCGGTACTCGGATGATTGGCGACGGGGAACAGTACGCAGTCACGGCAGCACTCATGGCACGCTCGCTGGGGTTCCCCGCGCGGGTCGTGATGGGTTTCGTTCCCGAGACGACGGGCGCAGGAACCAGCGAGATCAAGGGCAAGGACATCGCCGCCTGGATCGAGGTCGACACTGTGCAGTATGGCTGGGTCACGGTCGACCCCAACCCGCCGGTGCGAGAGATCCCGGTAGTGCCACCCAAGGATCCGAATCAGGTTGCCCAGCCGGAGACAGTCGTGCCGCCGCCCGCAACCCTGCTTAATCCCGTTGTACCGCAGCCGGTGCCGGACACCCAGCAGCACAGCACGCCACCACCCAATGCGTTCCTGATTGGCCTGATCGCGGTGCTCGAGAGCGTCGGCTGGACTTTGCTCCTCATCCTGATCCTGCTGTCGCCGTTCCTCCTCATCCTGACCGCGAAATCCCGACGCCGAAAACTGCGCCGGCGCGCTCCGACCCCTCTTGCGCAGATCAGCGGTGGTTGGCAGGAGTTCGAGGACAGCGTGCTCGACCATGGTCTCGAGCCTCCTCGCGCGGCCACACGCAGCGAGGTCGCGCGCACTGTTGGCGGTACGAGGACGGCCGTGCTCGCTGCCGTCACCGACCGAGCAACGTTTGGCCCGGGCAATCCCGACGACACTGAGGCCGACCTCGTGTGGCGTTCTGTCGACGAACTTACGACCGCCCTCGACTCCGGTCGCACCCGTTGGCAACGGCTCAAGGCTCGGATCTCACTGCGCTCGCTGCGAGCCCAATCTGGGTCCGGTTATAGTGTCAGCAGTCTGTTCAAGTCAAAAGGGAGCTCGTCGTGAACTGCGAGGTCTGCGGTACTGAGCTTCCGCACGGCGCACTGTTTTGCGGCGAGTGTGGGCGTGCGGTCGGCAACCGAACCGCCAAGACTCTGCACCCCGACAGCGGAATGCCGATCGAAGTGGCGGAGCCCGTTTCGACGGAGCCAGTTTCGACGGAGCCAGTTTCGACGGAGCCAGTGCACACTGACCCCCGTGATACCGCGATCATCGAACCTGTCGTTCGCGGCAAGCTTCCCGAACTCGAGTCCGAGCTCCCAGACCCGCCTGTCGCGGGCGCCGCCCCGCTGCATCAGGCACCGGACGAGCTCGCGGACGCCCCGGAGCCCGTTGCAAAGCGCTCCCGCCGCAAGTCGACATCCGCGGCCTCCGCGGTCGCCGAAGTTCTGTTGGTGGATCCTGAGCCGGCCGCCCCTGAAGCCGCGGAACCCGAAATTGCGGAACCCGAAATTGCGGAACCCGAAATTACTGAACCCGAAGTTACTGAACGCGATGTCGGATCCAAGGAGGCCGCGCCTCCCCGTCCCGACCCGTTCCCCTGGGGCGACCGGGGATCCGCGATCTTCACCGACTCTGACGAGATCGAACAGACCCTCATTGTTCCTCGTCGAGACACGGGCGAGCGCTTCGTGCTCCAGTTCAGCACCGGCGAGAGCGTGACGGTGTTTGGAAGTGGCCTGCTCGGACGCAATCCGACGCCGCAGCCGACGGAATACTTTGATCAGCTCGTGAGCATTTCCGACCCCGGTAAGTCAGTGTCAAAGACCCATCTCGAGTTCGGGCAGGAGGCAGGCTCGTTCTGGGTCAGCGATCGCTTCTCCGGCAATGGGTCAGCCGTGCGCGAACCGGAGTCCTCACCCCGCCGACTTGTTGCAGGCAAGCGCTACCGAATAGTTCGCGGCACCCGCGTGGATATCGGCGAGCAGTTCTTCGTGGTGAGCTAGACACCCTTCGCGAAGCTCTGTGAGCAGTCCGCTCGCCGAACTGCGGAAGGGTGATTGGGTGGGGGCGTGTCGTCCGCACCCGTCCGCAGTCTGGCGCCTCCGCGTCCGCCCGACTTGCCTCCGCCCCACCGATTTCCGCTCATCGCGACGATCGCGCCCCTGGTCGTCTCACTGGCGCTGTTCGCGATCACCCGGTCAACCTTCACGCTGGCCTTCGCCGCGCTTGGACCGGTTATTGCCGTCGCGTCGACGGTTGACGCGAGGCTTCAGCGTCGACGAACCAGCCGACGCGAGGCGGCTCGTTTCGAAAGCGATGCGGCGCGGGTCGTCGATGCGATCGCCGCAGCGCACCGGGCTGAGCGTCACGCGCTCGCATCCAGTAGTCGAATTCAGGACTTGCTGGAACAGCCATCGGCGGTTATCACCCGCTGGCGCGTTTCTGTGATCGACGACACGGTCGTGCGCGCGGGTGTGGGCGACCAACCAAGCTCGTTGACGTTTGACCGCACCGGTGCCCCGCCTGCGGGCACCGATCCGACCGTGGATGCGACGCTCGCCGACCTCAGACGGCGCGCAGAGGTTCTCGAGGATGCCCCCATCGTGACTGGGCTTGTCGCGGGCATCGGCGTGGTGGGCCCGTCTACGCCCGCTGCCGCGATTGCGCGCGCGATTGTGATGCAGCTGGCGGCCACGCTCTCGCCGACCGACTGGAGGATCGCGGTGCCCTCCGGGGCCGAGGACTGGCTCACCGCCCTGCCGCACGGTGTCAGCGAGACGACTGTGCCGGGCGAGATTCGATTTGTCGGCCCTGTGATTGACGGCCCTGTGTTTGTCGGCACCAAGTTTGTCGGCACCAAGTTTGTCGGCACCAAGTTTGTCGGCACCAAGCTTGCCGGCACCAAGCGCCAAATACGGATCGTGCACGCGCGGACAACCAGCGACCTTCCACAATCCCTTGACGCTGTGCTGGAGCTATCGGCACGCGGAGCGGCCACCATGACCGACTTCGAATTTCGCCCCGATTTTCTCGGGCTCGAGGAGGCGACTCAGGCGGCGCAGATTCTCGCTCGGATCGCGGACAGTTCGGGGTTCGCGGCCACCACGGGCTCCGGGCTGCCCGATACCGTCGAACTTTCCGCGATCGGGGAGACTCTCAGCTCGTCAGCGAACCTATCGAGCGCCGTAGGCGTTGGTCCCGAGGGTCCGGTGGTTCTTGACCTTGTGACGCACGGCCCTCACGCGATCGTCGGGGGCACTACCGGGAGCGGCAAGAGCGAGTTGCTCCTGAGTTGGGTACTCGGGATGGCCGCACCACGGTCACCGATCGCCGTGAACTTTCTGTTCGTCGACTTCAAGGGCGGCGCCTCCTTCGGTTCGCTCGCCGACCTCCCGCACTCGGTCGGAGTCATCACCGACCTGGATGCCGATCAGGCGCCCCGAGCCCTTGCAAGCCTCGCCGCGGAGCTGCGCCACCGCGAGCGGGAGCTGGCTGCCAACGGCTTGCGCGGGATCGACGACGCGACGGCCCCGCCGTTTGCGCGACTGGTCGTCGTGGTGGATGAGTACGCCGCCCTGGTCGAGACCTTCCCGAGTCTCCATTCCGTCTTCGCTGACATCGCAGCGCGCGGGCGCTCGCTTGGCGTGCATCTAATCCTCTGTACGCAGCGGCCGGCCGGGGTCGTGCGAGATGGGATTCTCGCCAACTGCGCACTCCGCGTCTCGCTTCGGGTCGCGAGTGCGGCGGACAGCACGGCTGTGCTCGGCACGGATGCTGCGTCTTCCCTGCCTACGCGACCGATTGGCCGCGCACTGGTCAGCATCGGGGGTGCCGCACCCGCCGAGTTTCAGGTTGCGCTGTCGGGTCAGAGCGACATCCAGCGGGCAATCGACTCATGGAAGACAGCCGCCCGCCCGCGTGCGCCGTGGTTGCCGCCGTTACCGTCGCACATAACGATTGATGCGCTTGCCGCCCACGAGGCAACCGACGAACCCGGCGACGGGATTCGATTCGCGCTCGCGGACCTACCTGCCGAGCAGGCACAGCG
>JADGOT010000113.1 GCA_017882805.1 Glaciihabitans sp.
ATCGGGCGAGACGTCGGCGTGCGGAGCCGGATGATGCCGTTTTCATCGCGACGCGACAAGGTCAGGCTCACCTTGCCGGAGCGCGAGTACCGCTCCGTGCGGTGCGAGTGATCGACCGATGTGCGCGGACTCGACGCGCCTGTCTTCTTCAGCTCGCCGAGCGCAGTCTCGCCGTAGCCCTGGACGCATTCCGGGTCTGGCCCGTCGAGCGGAAGTCCAGTGAAGAATTTGGCTGCCATGCATCCGCCCTTGCAGCTGTCAAAGAAGGAGCAGGATGTGCACGCTCCCCCGGACTGGGGCTTCCGCAGCGAAAGGAAAAGCTCGGACTCGCGCCAGACCCGCTGGAAGCCGCCGGCTGAACGCACGTTGCCCGCGAGAAAGTTTTCGTGGATCGCGAACGGGCAGGCGTACACGTCGCCGACCGGATCGATAAGGCAGACGACGCGACCCGCGCCGCAGAGGTTGAGGCCGGGAAGCGACTTCCCAAATGCCGAGAGGTGGAAGAACGAGTCTCCGGTCAGGACCTGATTCTCGTGCGCCACGAGCCAGTCGTAAAGCTGGCGCTGCTGCGCGGCCGTCGGGTGCAGTTCGTCCCAGACATCCGCGCCACGGCCGGACGGCCGCAGTCGGGTAAGGCGAAGCTGAGCGCCGTAGTGATCGGCAATCGCCTTGAATTCATCCAGCTGATCAATGTTCTGGCTCGTGCAGACCACGGAGAGTTTGAAATTCTTGAAGCCGGCATCCGACAAATTCTGCATCGCCCGCAGCGCGGTGTCGTAGGAGCCAGTCCCACGCACGTAGTCATTGACCTCGGGCGTCGCGCCGTCAAGCGAGATCTGGATGTCGAGGTAGTCATTGCGCGCGAGACGTCGCGCGACCTCCGGCGTGATTTTCACCCCGTTGGTCGAGAACTTGACGCCAACGTCGTGCGCAGTCGCGTAGTCGACCAGTTCGAAGAAGTCTGGCCGCACAGTGGGTTCGCCCCCGCCGATGTTCACATAGAACACCTGCATGCGCTGAAGTTCGTCGATGACGCCTTTCGCCTCGTTCGTCGTCAATTCGCGTGGGTCGCGCCTGCCCGAGCTTGAGAGGCAGTGCACGCAGCTGAGGTTGCAGGCGTAGGTGAGCTCCCAGGTCAGGCAGATCGGAGAGTCCAGGCCGAATTCGAATAGGTCGACGAGACGACCCGGAGCCTCCTGTTCTTGGAGAATTGTCACGAGTACACCTCCACGAGCATCGCCGACCGCTCGAGCGTCTCAAGCGCGGCCTTGTACCGGTCAAACGACACCGCAGGGATGTTGGCCGCGGAGAAAGCATCCCGTGCAGTGGGCGACCTGTCGAGCGAGTTCACCAGATCAAGCAGCATCCGATCCTTCAGGAAGGACAGCTTCCGAGTGCCGAAATGATAGAGCAGCGCGCCGAAAGGTTCTGGGCGCACAGATACCTGCGGATGAAGGTGCCACGGTCGGTCGAGATCCATCGTTCAGTACACCCCGCACATGCCGTCGATGGACAGTTCCTCCACGAGGAGGTCGGCCTCGATTAGCTCCTCGCTCGCGGCGTCGGCCTCTGTGGCCTTCGCGGACGCAGTGTTATCCATGTCAAACTCCTTTGTCGGTACTGGACGATCCTGGGTGGAATTGGTAAAACAGATGTTATATGGCACTCAGTGCCTAAAGGAAGAGGGAATTTGATATGACGGATTCTGCGGCGCGCGAGCCCGTGCGAATCGGCCGTCAACCGATCACAACAGTTGGCGAGTTGAGCCACGTTGCATTCGATCTCTTTCTTCAAAATGGATTCAACGAAACCACCGTTGACGACATCGTCGCTGCCGCGGGAATCGGGCGGCGTACCTTCTTTCGCTACTTCCCGTCGAAAAACGATCTCCCCTGGGGTGACTTCGAACTGCTGACCGTCGCAATGAGCGAATATCTCGAAGCCGTACCCATAGACATCCCCCTCGTCGAAGCGCTCGAGGACGCCATCGTCGAGTTCAACCGTTACCCAGCCGACGAACTCGAGTATCACCGCCAGCGCATGCGGCTTCTCTTCGGCGTTCCAGCGCTCGTCGCTCACTCCAATCTGCGGTACGCGAGTTGGCGCGCGGTGATCGCCGTCTTTGTCGCCAGGAGGCTCGGGTGCGCGGAGTTCGATGAACAACCGCAGACCATCGCTTGGATCACACTTGCGGCATCTCTGGCCGCTTACGAACAATGGCTGCGCCAGGATGAGGCCGACCTGCTTGACCTAATTCGCGGCAGCTTCCGAATTCTGCGCGGATTGTTTGCGAAATGAGCAGGACCGCCGCGGACGTGATCGTCATCGGGGCTGGGGCGGCCGGTGCCGTCCTCGCTGCGCGACTCAGTGAGGACCCGGACCGTCGAGTACTCCTTCTCGAGGCTGGACCCGCTCCGCGCTCGATCTCCGAGTTCCCGTCCGAGCTGCTCGACGCGTCGCGAGTGCTTGGTGCGCGTCCGTTCCGTTCTCGCAATTGGACCTACAACGCCGAACTAGCGCATGGACGACCTTTTGACCTCGTGCGGGGTCGTATGCTCGGGGGCTCGACAAGCATCAATGGCGGCTACTTCATTCGCCCGACCGAGTCCGATCTCACGCGATGGGCGGAACTCGCGGGGCCGGAGTGGTCGCTGAACAGATCACTAGATTTGTGGCGGGGCATCGAGACGGACTTGGAGTACGCCACCTCACCGCTGCACGGGGACAGAGGACCGATTCCGATCTCGCGCGCGCAGTTGGACTCGCACCCAGCCTCCGCCGCATTTTATGAAGCTTCCCTTGCCGCCGGCTACCCCGACGAATCGGACAAGAACGCATTCTCGGAACCCGGAATCGGGCCAGTTCCTACCAACTCACTTAACGGGGTGCGCTGGAACGTGGCGGTCGCGTATCTCTTCCCAGCACTCGCCCGACCGAACCTTCAAGTCCGCGCACACACCGAGGTGGAGAGTGTTGTTGTCCGTGGCCGGCGCGCCGTTGCGGTACAGACGCGGGCGGGACGGTTCGACGGAGCTGAGATTGTCGTAGCGGCCGGGGCTCTCGAGTCCCCGCGGATTCTTGCGCGATCGGGTCTCGACCCGCGATCGCATGCTTTCTTTCGCGATCATCCCCAGGTAATCGTGGGACATCGTCCAGCATCTAGAGCTCTAGCGCCCGAGTCGACCTGGATGGGAGCCGCACTCCACGCCAACATCGATGACGCGACTGTGGAAATTCTGCAATCGCTGAGGCCGATGTCGGCTCTCGTCGGCGAGAGTGCCACAGCGAACGAGCTAAATCCGCTGCTGATATCGGTCAATGACAATCACGAGCAACGAAGTGTCATCGACTTAGTATCGGGCAGGATCGAATACAACTACCTCGGCTCCTCTCGGGCTCGCTTCTTGATGAGGCGCGCCGTTCGAATGGCAACCGACCTCGTGGAGTCCCACGGTGCGCTTGGATTACACGACGTGCCCGATGATGCATTGAGCAACGACTCTGCGCTTGATGCGTGGATTCACAGCCGGCTCGGGACTTCTGTGCACTCCGGCTCAAGCATCCCCGCCGGTTCCGTTGTCGACGGCTTCGGGGTTTTGCAGGGCGTGGCCGGAGTTCGTGTCGCAGACACGTCAATTATCCCGGACGGACCGTCCCGGGGCCCTGCAGCCTCCGCTGTCTTCATCGGGGAGCTGGTGGCAAGGG
>JADGOT010000114.1 GCA_017882805.1 Glaciihabitans sp.
CTCGAGTCCAGCTCGTGCCCGTCGACGAGCCCGCCTGCCTCGTCGCTTTGCGCGGCCACCTTCACGGGGTTGTAGTAGTTGATGCCGTACCAGTCGATGGGCGCAGAAATCTGCTCAAGATCATCGGCGAATCCCTCGGGGAGCATCGGTTCCATCACCTCGGGGTACCGCCCAAACAGAATGGGATCGGAGAATAGCCAGTTGGCGAGGTTGTCGTACAACCCTGCAGCCTCGAGGTCTTCGGCCTTCTCGCTTGCAGGCCAGGTCGGACCGTGGTTGTTGGCGATTCCGATGTTGGTGGCACCGACGGCGCGAAGAGCTGTGACGGCCTTGCCGTGCCCGAGCAGCAGGTGATGTGCGACCGGCAGGGCGCCGAAACCTAGCTTCTGCCCCGGTGCCATGATCCCCGCGCCGTACCCGAGCGTCGTGAGGACGACCGGTTCGTTGATTGTGATCCAGCGCTTGATGCGGTCGGCAAAGTGCTCCCCGACGATGCTGGCGTAGTCGGCAAACCGTTCCGCTGTCTCACGCACGAGCCAGCCGCCGCGCTCCTCGAGTGCGAGTGGGGTGTCCCAGTGGAAGAGCGTGGGACTCGGGGCAATGCCAGCCTCGAGCAGGCCATCGACCAGCCGGTCGTAGAAGTCGAGACCGGCGGCGTTGGTGGGACCCTGACCAGTCGGCTGGATGCGCGACCACGAGAACGAGAAGCGGTAGGCATCGATGCCGAGCTGCTTCATCAGCTCGATGTCCTGCGGGTAACGGTGGTAGTGATCGCAGGCGACGTCGCCGTTACTGCCGTCCAGAATGCGCCCCGGCTCGTGACTGAACGCGTCCCAGCTGGAAGGGCCACGGCCATCCTCGCTCGCCGCGCCCTCGATCTGGTACGCGGCGGTCGAGACGCCAAAAACAAACCCGTCGGGCAGCCCCCACGAGTGGGCATAGTTCGCATGGCGAAAATCTGACGGGGACAGATTTTCAATGGATTGAGTATCTGACGGGGACAGATTTTCAATGGATTGAGTATCTGACGGGGGCAGATTTTCAGTAGACATTGCTGGGGTACCAGGATTCGAACCTAGAACAAAAGAATCAGAATCTTCCGTGTTGCCAGTTACACCATACCCCACCGTCTCAAGCCGAAACCGAGCCGACTAGCTACTCTAACGCACGCTCGGGGGACGCCCAAAACGGTCGCTACGGAGCCGTTCGGAGCAGCGTTAGGGTCGACGCGTACAGCGTTCGCTTGATGGCTTGAATGGTCGCGGGGTCCTTTCCGACGAGAGCCGCCGCTTGAGTCTCGGCACTCGGCACGAGCTCACCCTCGGCCAGCATTCCGTCGAGGATGCCCGCGGCCATCGCCTCGGGCGCGGTGAATCGCCGCCCCAGCACCATGGCTTGGTGTGCCGTCTGTGCGGACAGTTTGGCGGTCAGTAGGCTATTCATTCCGGCGGTGAACGCCATTTTGATATCGACCTCTGGGAAGCAGAGAAAGCCCCGATCTTCGCGCATGAACCGCACGTCGTGCGCAAGAGCGAGCATCGCTCCCGCCGCGTAGCAGTGACCCTGGATGGCCGCGACCGTGGGGTAGGGCGCTTCAAGCACGCGGGCAAAGAGTTCCTGCACCGCAACGACGAGGTCGGCGAGTTCGATCTTCTCAGCGATCATCCACTCGAGGTCGAGACCGTTCGACCAAAACTTGCCATCCGCAACAGTGAGGAGCGCCTTGTCGCCGAGCGCAGCATCCACCTGATCGAGGAGAGTGTGGAGTCGCGCGATCGAGTCGAAATTAAACCTGTTCTCAGTCTCGCCAAGATTGAGGACGAAGACCGAACCGCGCTGCTCAACGGATGCTGTTTCAATCACCCTGCGAGCCTAGCGAGAGCGTTCGATCACTTCTGCAGCAGCGTCGTCGTTGTCGAAACGGTGCATCCCTTTGGTCCGGCGCAGGAGACAACGACCGACGTCGGAACGCCCAACGCGTCGCCGGTGCCAAACGGGAGGCTGAAGTAGGAATGCTCGTCGCCGGCGCCGTTCGGCATTGCGTCCTCGAAGTTCGCCATTTGCCGCGTCGTCAACCCGAGTACCCCAAGGGACAAGATCTGGCTCCGAATGAACTGATAGCCAAAGTCGTGCGTGCTGGTCGAAATGGTGGTCACAAGGCCGTTCCGAGTCACGATGTGCATGGAGTCGACGAATATCTCCTTCGTGCCGGATGTTCCGACGAGATCGACTTCCAGCGCGATCCCGTCGAACGGCCCGAAGGTCCTGCTGGAGTTCGTGGGTAGACCAATCGAGTGAGCCGACAGCGGTTTGCGCACGTCGATCTGCGCGTCTGCGGCGCCGTTGATGACCTTCAGTCCGGCGATATTGAAGTTGGAGTCGCCCGCCGCGGCCACGGGCTTGCCGACCCCGGAGGCCTGAAAGAGCACCGCAGCCGCGATCGCAACGAGGATGATCGCACCGATGATGATCGACGGAATCCAGGCACGACGCTCCCGGCGTCGACGACGTTCTGCCGGAGTGAGTGCGGGCTTGTCGGGCGCCGTGGGCGTCGGAGTCATAGCCGGGATCGCAGTCGTGCGATGCGGACCAGGGTCGAGTCCTTCCCGAGGAGTTCCATCGACTCGAATAGCGGCGGGCTGATTCTCTTGCCGGAAATTGCTGTTCGAAGCGCCCCGAACGCGACACGCGGCTTCAGTTCGAGCCCCTCGATGAGCACCACACGAAGAACCTCTTCGATCGATTCATGGGTCCAGCTGCCGAGACCGTCGAGCGCGATGGACGCGGCATCCAGGATGGGGGCCGCATCTGCACCGGGAAGAGCATCTGCGTCGAATTCGATGTCGTCATCCGGTGTGAACAGGAACGACAGCAGCGATGGGGCCTCGCCCAGCAGTTGCATACGCTCCTGAACAAGCGGGGCCGCCTTGGCCAGCAGATTTCGGTCAATCTCGGACTGCACGAGGTTGCCCATGTACGGCTCGAGCCGGTTCGCAAGCTCACCGCTTTCGAGCATCCGGATGTGGTCGCCGTTGATCGACTCGGCCTTCTTCAGGTCGAATCGCGCCGGGTTCGGGTTGACGTCGACAACGTCGAACGCCGCAATTAATTCCTCGATCGAGAACACGTCGCGGTCGTGCGTGAGCGACCAGCCCAGCAGCGACAGGTAGTTGACGAGGCCCTCCGGGATGAAGCCGCGATCGCGATGATGGAACAGGTTCGATTCGGGGTCGCGCTTTGAAAGCTTCTTGTTTCCCTCGCCCATTACATACGGCAGGTGCCCGAAGCGCGGGATGAACGTCGTGACCCCGATCTCAATGAGGGCGTGATACAGCGCAATCTGCCGCGGGGTGGACGACAGCAGATCCTCGCCGCGGAGCACGTGCGTCACACCCATGAGTGCATCGTCGACCGGGTTGACGAACGTGTAAAGCGGCGCGCCGTTCGGTCGCACCACAACGAAGTCGGTGAACGATCCGGCGGGGAACGTGATCTCGCCACGCACCAGGTCGTCGAAGCTCAGGTCAGTGTCCGGCACGCGAAGGCGAAGCGCCGGCTCCCGACCCTCCGCGCGATAAGCCACGCGCTGCGCCTCGGTCAGGTCCCTCTCAAAGTTGTCGTAGCCCTGCTTCGGGTCGCGACCGCCCGCGACGTTGCGCGCCTCGATTTCTTCGCCGGTCGCGTAGCTCTCGTACAGGTGACCAGACGCCTTCAGCTTCTCGATCAGCTCGAGGTAGATCGACGTTCGCTGTGACTGACGGTATGGCGCCTGCGGGCCGCCGACATCCACGCCCTCGTCCCAATCGATGTGAAGCCAACGCATTCCGTCGAGCAGCTGCAGGAAGCTCTCCTCGGAGTCGCGCGCGGCATCAGTATCTTCGATTCGAAAGATCAGCTTGCCGCCCGTGTGCCGCGCGTAGGCCCAGTTGAACAGCGCCGTACGGATCATGCCGACATGTGGCGTGCCAGTTGGCGAGGGACAGAACCGAACGCGAACGTCGGTTCCTGTGGCGGTAGAAAAAGGAGCAGACATGGCCGTTCGAGTCTATCGATTGGCCGAGTCCGCCTGCGCTGCGACTACGAGTGGTAACCCATCGC
>JADGOT010000115.1 GCA_017882805.1 Glaciihabitans sp.
AAGGCGCACAGCAAGGTCGACCCAACGGCAAGGTCGAGAAGCTGCACGAACACAGTGCTGCTCATGCGAGAAAGAAGGAGGCGGTGACCGCCAGGAAGGCGAGCACGAACGAGCCGGCGAGAAGCTCTGGGACACGGAACAAACGCACCTTGGCGAGAAAGACCTCGAAGGCAGAGATGGCTACCGCCAGGATCACGATCTTGGCGATCACTGCCGCCGCTGCGACTACGAGGTCGATGGGACGGTTCGTGGTGGCGATACCCCACGGCACGAAGAGATTCGACAACAACCCGAGAAAGACCATCAACCGGACATCCGCGGCAAGTTCGACAATGGCGAGATCCGGCCCGGAGTACTCCAGGAGCATCGCCTCGTGGATCATCGTCAGCTCGAGGTGGGTGCTCGGGTTGTCAACAGGAAGTCGACCGGTCTCGGCCAACGTCACGACCACGAGCGCACCAAAGGCGAGCAGGCTTTCCGGTGATGCCACCGCACTCGGGTGGTGCAGGGTGTTCGACACGATGGTGGTGAGCTTCGACGAGCCGGCCGACACCGACAGAGCGAAGATCGCAACGAGGACCGTCGGCTCGGCGACCGCTGCGATGGTCATCGCACGGCTCGCTCCCATGCCACCGAACGGCGTGCCCGGATCGAGCCCGGCCAACGCCGAGAACACCGTGCCGAGCAGCAGGAGGTAGATGAGGCTGAACAGGTCACCCAGCTCGAGTCCTGGTCGGGTGGTCAGGAACGGCACGATCCCTGCGGCAATCGAGGCCGTCGCCACCACGACGACCGGCGCGGCGGAGAACACCCAACTGGTGTGCCGTGAAACGAGCCGCTCTTTCGCCATCTGCTTGCGAAGGTCGCGCCATGGTTGGGAGATCGGTGGCCCTGCGCGTCCTTCGAGTCGAGCGCGTACGCGCCGCATCAGTCCGAGCACGACCGGAGCGACGGCGACGACAAGCACGATCTGGGCGACCATCACGGCGACAGCGGTCATCGTGCGACGATCAGGACGACGATGAGTGCCGCGAAGCCGTAGCCCAGGTACCGGTGGATACTTCCGTTCTGAAGCCGTCGGGCCATCTGGCCCCACCAGTTCGCGGCGCGGATGACCGGTTCGTACAGCCGATGCTCGACCGAGTCGCGGATGCCTTGTCGATATCGCACAGCCTCGACGTAGTACCGGGACTCGTCGAGGTGATCGACTCCGACGTCCAGGTCGGGTCGCAACACGTCATCGAAGACGCGCTGCAGCGGCTCGGCGAAGGATGTTGCGGTGTACTCCATGCGGGAGGTCTGCACGCTGCGTCCACAGCCCCAGGGATCAACCTCACGGCGGGTGGGTGCCGAGCGCGCAAAGCGCAGTACTGCGAGAGCGACCATCATCACGACGAGCAACCCGACCGTGATCAGGACCGGCGACAGCACCGCTTGGATTCCGCTCACCTCGAGGCGCAGGTTGCTGCTACGAAGAGGGTGCGGATCTCCCAGTGATCCCAGCACCCCCACGGCGCGGGCCATCGGCCGAACCAGCACGGTGGGAGCCAGTCCGAGCCCCACACACATGCCGGCGAGGAGTACGAGCCCGAATTGCATGGTGCGAGGCGATTCGTGGGCTGCACCGACTTCGGGAGAACGGGGCATGGCCAGGAAGCCCGTACCGAACGCTTTCACGAACGTGGCGGCGGCAAGACCTCCGGTCAAGGCTACGACGGCAACGACGATGGGCATCGCTACCGCCACCGCCGCCGAGGTCGACGGGAGGCTGTGCACCAGCGCCTGCAGCAGCAGCCACTCGCTCACGAATCCGTTCAGCGGCGGAAGCGCGGCGATCGCAAGGGCGCCGACCGCAAAGGTCGCGCCTGTCACGGGCATGCGACGAGCGAGACCGCCCATCCTGTCGAGGTCTCGGGTGCCGGTGGCATGCAACACCGAGCCGGCCCCGAGAAACAACAATCCCTTGAAGACCGCGTGGTTCACAACATGAAGCAGGGCGGCGGCAAGGGCGACCGCCGCGAGAGTCCGGTTGCCACTTGCTCCAAAGAGCCCGGCGGCTCCGACCCCGATCAGTATCAAACCCACGTTCTCCGTGGTGGAGTACGCGAGCAGCCGTTTCAAGTCCGTGGCCACCAAGGCATGGAGGATGCCGAACAGCGCGGACACCGCCCCGATGATCAACACTGCAATACCCCACCAGCGCGGCCCGCCGCCCAGCAGGTTCCATCCAACGCGGATGATGCCGTAGATCCCGAGCTTGACCATCGCCCCCGACATCAGGGCGGAGACGTGGCTCGGCGCCTCCGGGTGAGCCCGCGGCAGCCAGACATGCAAGGGGACGACACCCGCTTTGGAACCGAAACCGATGAGCGCGAGAACGAAGACGAGAGAGCCGGTACCCGAGGGGAGTGTCGACGCCGTCGCTCGTATCACTGCAAACGAGTCGCTGTGAGCGTGTCCGGCCAGCACGACGAGAGCGAGCAGGATTGCCACGAAGCCGAGGTGTGCCATCGCGCCGTACCACTGAGCGCCCGACCTCGCAGCGGGGTTACGACGGTGCTCAGCGGCGACCAACACCAGTGAGGTCAGTGCCATCAGTTCCCACAGCACCAGGAAGGTGGACACGCTCCCAGCAGCGGGGACCAGCATGAGGGTCCACACGAAGAGTGGGAACGTGGCCTGAACACACCTTCCTGACAAGTGTTCAGCCGTGTAGCCGATCGCGTACACCGATGCCGGGATGGCGACGAGTGCCGCCGCGGCCAGGAACACTGCGCCCAACGCATCCAACTCGAGACGGACCCCGGCCAGGGGCAGCAGACCGGGAACCCTCGCTACGAACGTGCCCCCACCGGTGAGCACGGCCACCGCAGCGACGAGCCCACCACCACCCGACAGCGCCGACATCACCCCTACGAGGCGGGGCCGCCACCGCTGCGGGGCGACGAACGCTGCAAGGACGGCGAGCCCGGCGGCCGCCGTCGCTCCGGCCAACCCCGCGGCGGCGAGAGTCATCGCTCGACAACACCGCGGAGCGCCCGAAGGATCTCGGTCGGGTTCGGCGGGCACCCGCGGATCTCGACGTCGACTGGGAGAATGTCACCGACGGCACCGGCAACGCCGTATCCGCCCGCGAACTCGCCGCAGTTGAGCGCGCAGTCACCGAGGGCGATGACGACCCTTGGAGCCGGAGTTGCCTCGTACGTCTTGATGAGCGGCAGCTCCATATTTCGCGTGACTGGCCCCGTGACCATGAGTGCGTCCGCATGTCGAGGGGATGCCACCAAGCGGACGCCAAATCGCTCGCCGTCATACACGGGCCCAAAGGTGGATGCGACTTCGAGTTCGCACCCGTTGCAGGAGCCGGCATCGACATGTCGGATCTGCATCGAGCCGCGCAGCGCTTCTGCCCCCTCGAGACGGGCCTCGTCGACCGGTCGGCTGTCAGAAGCCGGATCCGTGACGCGTCCGGTGCGGAAGATCTTGTGGAGCAACCCCGCGCCACGAGCCTTCCCAGCCGCGTCTCGAGTCATGTGGGACGTTCGATTGGCGTCCTGATCGTGTCGACAATCACGGCTTGACGTTCACTCATCACGCTCCTTTGTCGCCTTTCAGGTCATCGATGCACGATTTGGAGACCGACCAAATGCGAGGCGATTCCTCGGGGCCGGCAGCGTAATACGGACAACCGGCCGGATCACTCTGAAGACTCAGATGGTGCCATCATGTGATTTGTGATCTCTATGACTTGCTGCAAGGCCCGTTCAACTAGAGCAAACTCGTCGGACCGAATCTCGACCGAGATCAGCATATGACCAAGTAGCGCCGGACGGCCGAAGGCACTGGCGAAGCGACCGAGATTACGAGTGCAACACTCCCTCCATAACGGGTCCGGCGGTCGCGACAGCTCCAGGATGACAACGCACTTGTCGCCGACGCTGTCCCACCGTATCTGTGCGACTGTAATGGGCTCCACGGAGTCGACAGACGGAATCGGCTCGGTCAAGGCGATTCGCAGCGAGAAACACTTCTTGCCGAGTAGCGCGCTACCTCCATAGCCCGATCCATAGGACCAGATTTCGCGTGACTCCATTCGACCAAGCGGGAGTGCTTCGTTGGGGCTATGGACGTCACCTAGGTCTCCTTCCGTCTAGTTCTGCGATTCCGGGCCGAGATGAGTGAACACCTGTGCGGTGAGCTGCGGCCTCGTATCTCGCGCACGCTGATCCGGCATGATCCGTTCGAGAAGCCCGGACAGGTCAGGATCAGGGGCCGATCCGCATGAGAGGTTCCTGTGCCCGGTCGAGCCCTCGATACGGACGTTCGACTTGTCAACACCCCGCGCAATCAATTCAGCCGCGAGCGCAATCATGGCGGCGACAGATACGCCGCGCCTGACCGGCATGCCGAATGCGCATGCCATCCGCAACGCCACCGCGGCGATACTGACGCCGGCGAGTACCTCCGGTGTCCCGGGGTGCGCCGCGCCCGCTAGACCGGCGGCGGGCTGGAGTAGACGACCCAGGACCCCCAACGGAGACGACGCCCGCCCCCCTGACGTTCGTCGTCTCCGTTGAGAAGAACGGTCCACCGATGCCTCAACTCGGGAAGCGGTCACCGGTCGCCGGCCGCGATCTTGAGATCAGCGAGTAGCCCCTGGGACTCGGTCAGCGAGTTGATCAATACTCGCTTGGCCGCGGCCAGCATGTCGAAGAGGGCCGGATCGCGTACGGCGTAAAAGACCGACGAGCCCTCCTTGAGATTCGTCACGAGACCAGCACGACGCAAAACCCCGAGCTGCTGAGACAGATGCGACAGTTCCATACCGACGAGCTGAGCGATGTCCCCTACGGACCGTTCGCCGTCGGCCAGAAGCTCAAGAATCCGAATTCGTGCCGGGTGCGCCAAGGATCGGAAGAGCTCCGCTTTGATCTCCGAGATCGGACGGCTCATCGCCGCCTCAAGGGCTCGTTCAGGCATTGCGTGACCTCACTCCGCCGCGCTCCTAGGGAGTTGACGACTTCATCAACTGACCCTATCACCCATACACACGATGTGCGAGTGCATGGGCGTGAGGCCGTCGCGGGACTCAGGAATCAGTCGTCGGGTTCGGCGGGGACGGTGACCAGCGGGCGGACGAGGAATCGTCCGATGACGGGTAGCTCCCACCAGGATTCGACGCTTGCGACGGCCAAAGCGGCTGGGAGCAGGTGGTCGAGCGACTCGAAGAGCGCGAACCGCGGGTACCACTCGGG
>JADGOT010000116.1 GCA_017882805.1 Glaciihabitans sp.
CGCGTTCGAACCCGGCGAGGTCCAGGTGAGGTTTGAGGCGTGCCAGTCACCGTGGCCCCACTGCGGCACAAGGGTTCGCTGCAGCAGTACCGCCTCCTTGATCGCCGGCAAATGGTAACGAGCGAAGTCCTCGAAGAGGGAGCGATGCGAAACGGCCCGGGCGAGGCCCGGACGCTTGGCGATGAACCGGACGAGCTCGTTTAGCGGGTCGGAAGAGGCAACAATCGCAGCGGAACTCATTAGGACACCCGGGGCGGACGGCGGCAGCGGGAAGTCCTTGGCTGCCTCGTGAAATCTGGCAAGCGCGCGACCCGCTGCCCGAGCATGATCGTGACTCTTGTAGGGGTGCCACGACGGCACGTCTCGATAAAGATCCATGCCGGTCGCCCTTTCATGAACCTCGTAGATGAAGTCGCCGGCCTGTGACACCGTGTCGCCGCTGTCATCGCGGAGAACCTTCGGGAGTGGCTGGTCCTGCGTTCGCAAGTACATCGCGAACTCGTGCTCGACGCGCAGTCGCTCGGGAGTGCGAACCGCCACGTGGTGGCGCTTCACGAAGACCTCACCGCCTGCGGAGCTCACGAGGGCCGCGGCGGACATCGGCCGCGGGCTGCGCCAGGTTACGACCGCGTCCCGGCTCGACCCCGCGTGACGTTCGAAGCGACCGAGCACCGCCCGCACTTCGTCGTCGGTCAGCGCGGGCCAGTCTTCTTCGCAAAGATTCTGACTCATCCCGTGCACGAGCCGGCCGGCTGTGCTCGCCGTCACCGACGCGTCGGTCATTCGAGGGCACTGCTCTCTGCCGCGGTGATCCGCCGGCCCCGGAGATGCCGGGCGACGTGAGCGCCACCGCCGCCGGCGAGCGTGGCGACCGCAGCGACGACGAACGAGAAGATTGAGGCGGACATCCAACTCGGCGCCCTGAATTCAACGAGCCGCCCGAGGTGCGTCCATACGGATACCCACCACGAGATGTAGCCGGGATTGATCAGCTGATAGGCAATGAAGCCCAGGGCCCACGGCGCGAACATGGCGAAACGCCGACGCGAGTGCACCGTTGGATCCCAGCGGCCTCGCGAGAGCACGTAGAAATCCACGATGAAAACGGCGGACATCGGGATGAAGACCGAACCGAGCAGGACGAGGAAGTTCTCGTAGTCCGCAATGTTTATCCAGAGCGCGAGCGCCGTCGCGAGCGAAGCGATGCCCAACGCCAGCACGCGGCGGTCCCACCACGGGCGGAGGTTCTGGATTGACACGGCAGTCGAGTACACGTTGGCGAAGGACTGATCGAGTTCGCGTGTCGCCAGCACGGCGAAGCAGAGGGACCCCAGCGGCACGGCGATGAAGGCACCGTAGATATCGGACGGGTTGCGCGCGACCGTTACGAGCGTAATCAGCCCGATGACGTAGCAGAGGATCTGGGTGGCGCTGTAACCAACGAAGATACCCAAGAATGCCGTTCGTTCCGAGCGCGAATGGCGTGTGTAGTCCGCCGCCATCGGAGCGAACGAGATGGCCGCCGCGACCACGGTATCCATCGCAGCCCAGTATCCCGACCACGTGCCGTGGTTGAAGACGGGTAGCCGATGGCGCACGAGCTCGACGAACAGATAGGCGAGTATGGCGGCCACGGCCGGAGTGACGAAGCGCCGCAGGATCCGAATAGCGCCGAGTGGTCGGACCGTCAGCAAACCGGTGACCACTCCCGCGAGGAGGATGTAGCTCCAGCGTGGTAATGCGGGTGCAATTGTGCGGGCGGCTGTCGCGATTGTGACCAGCTCAAACACGCCCCACCCGAGGCACTGGAGAATATTGAGCAGTGTGGGCACAAAGGAAAGTTCCCTGCCGAACAGGCTGCGCAGCAGTACCATCGCAGGTGCCCCGGTCCGAGTCCCTGCAACACCGGCCAATGCAACCGGGAGTGTGCCCAGGATCGTGCCAAGCACGATTGCCGAAAGTCCTGCCACGAGCGACAACTTGGGGGTGCCCGTCCCGCCAGGTTGCAGCACGAAGATGGCGCCGGTAAAGCCGAGCAGGCTCACCCCGAGATTGCCCCACAGACCGAACTGGTCGAAGAGACCAAGTGCCTGCGGAACCGGCTCGACGAGCGTGAACGCGACTTCGGAGTGCTTATCGCCTGTAACAATAGTGAAGGACTCCGAATTTGACGTGGCTGCCATACCTATCTCCTTACGCCGGCATTATCCGGTCAAGTTCGAACGGTCGGTGACGCTACGGCCAATGCTGGCCAGTCACCCTCTCAGCTCGGTACATCCGGGCTCCCGTTTGGATCAATCATGAATCTACTACAAGGTTTTGCCACTCACGAGATGTTCTCCGTTCGTATCGTGAGTGGCAAAACCTTGCGCTCAAGACTTCGTTGCGCAGTTGATGAATGCCGAAAGAGGGCGGCGAGTGATGCAGAGATCGACCGCAATGCCGCTAACGGACTCGGTCTAATTTCGAGCGCGTTCGCCGGGATTTCGGCGGAAGGCAGGTTGCTCCCATGCCGATTCCCTGCGACCGTGTTTCGACCGTCTGAAGTCGCGAAAAGGAGCAAACGAAAAGGAGCAAACACTGGCGAACAATGGCGCAAGACAACAGCAGAGTTTGCAACGACTTAGCCAGTCGTTGCATCGAAATCAAGCCTTGACCTGTTTCCCATTTAGTGGACCACTTATGTGGCAACTTGGGAAGTTGAGAACTGGTCGGTTCGTGTTGCCTTAAAGTTCCTGATTAAAGGCGATTACCAACTACTTCAATGAAAATCCTCCTTGACTTTGGCGCTTCACGGGCGCTAGAGCCAGGACATTGTTCCGACGAATGAGTCTTGCCATCTTGAGTGCAACTGCCGTCTTGGAGTCAGGCTCAGCGCAGACGATCGGGCCCGAACGCCTGCGACCTGCGGCCTCAACGCTTCCAGAGATTCGCACCTGAACGACCCGCCAGGCTCCGGTTCCATCTCTGACGGTCAGATGAAAGGTCTGTGTGCATCGCCCCGGGAAAGTTGGCGAGGCGTATGCTTCCGCACTTCCCCAGCCCACGGCACTCCGGGAATTCGTAGGCCTATCCACACCACAACGACAACTTGGTCGTCAGATGCGCCGGTAGTTCTGGTGACTAGCGCTGGAAAGCATCGTTCGTCGTGCGTTTTGATCATAGTTTCCGTCGTCATGTGAGAGCCGGGTCCTTCGATTGACACCCACGGGTAGAAATCGCTGGCAAAGTGTGCAGGCGCGTGTGATCGCGTTGGGTCAATTGATCTGTAGCTCAGCATTCCGAGTTCCCTGTACTGTGCCTAAGTCAGCGGTGTCGTTAGTGGTCATCTGAGTGTGGTGTCCTTGAGCGAAGAGCGCAACCCGTCGGCCGGCAGCACGTCCGGTGCAGCTGGACCAGGCTAACTGTGTTCAGGTTTCGCCGCCTCGGTTATCGCCGCCACGACCGATTCGCCGCTCGCGCCAGGCCCCATCACCCCGGCGACCCCGGCCTCGATCAGCAATGGGATGTCCGTGGGTGGCACAATACCGCCCACGACGACGGGGATGTCGCTGCCGCGCTCGCGCAGCGCCGCGACCACCAGCGGCACCAGCGTCAGATGCGCCCCCGAGAGCATCGAAAGTCCGACTACGTCAACGTCCTCTTGGATCGCGGCCACCGCGACCGTTTCGGGGGTTTGGAAGAGTCCGGTGTAGACGACCTCCATTCCGGCGTCTCGCAGCAGTCGCGCGACGACCTTGATTCCCCTGTCGTGACCGTCAAGTCCGACCTTGGCGACGAGCACTCGCACGCTCATATCGACGCTCTCTCAACGTAGCGCCCGAAGACACCGGCCAGCGTGCCCATCATCTCGCCTTCGGTCACGTAGTTGCGAGAAGCCTCGATCAGCGCGGGCATGAGGTTCACCTCGGGATCCGCGGCCTGCGAGGCGAGCGTCGCCAGACACTTGCGCACGTCGTCGTCGTTGCGGTCCCGTCGCACCTGGTCCAGGCGCTCACGCTGCTTCTTTTCGTCGTCGCCCGAGATCTTCAGAGTCTCGAGATCGGCGTCGTCGTTGCCCTCGAGGAAGCGGTTCGTCCC
>JADGOT010000117.1 GCA_017882805.1 Glaciihabitans sp.
ACCTGCTCGAGCAGCATTTCGCGGGTGAACACCTGCTGCGGCTTGACCGCGAGCGCCAGCAGCAGCTCGAACTCGAGCGGCGTGAGGTTGATCCGCGTCTCTCCACGCCGAACCTCGTGCCCCGCAACGTCGAGCTCAAGGTCGCCAACCGTGAGCAGGTCGGTCGAACTGTGTGAGGTGGGCCGAAGGCGGGTGCGGATGCGCGCGACCAACTCCTTCGGGTTGAACGGTTTGACGACGTAGTCATCCGCTCCGCTCTCGAGGCCTTTCACGACATCGGCGGCGTCGCCTTTCGCCGTCAGCATGATGATGGGTGTGCCCGATTCCTCGCGGATGCGTGCACAGACCTCGATACCGTCCATGCCGGGCAACATGAGGTCGAGCAGCACAAGGTCGGGATTTGAAACGTGGAACGCCTCGACAGCCGCCGCGCCGTCCGCACAGAAAACGGGTTCAAAGCCTTCCGTGCGCAGGACGATGCCGATCATCTCGGCGAGCGCGGTGTCATCATCGACAACGAGAATTCGAGCGTTCATGATCCTCTACTACTGCATTACTCCCGGCGGGAAAGGTTGTCGATAACAGTAGTCGAGTGTGAAAGCATAATCCCGTGTGGTTCGCCCGCCGGGCACCGGATGAACAACGGAAAGTCAACAGTTGAGGGGTACGGCTTGAGCGACACCAGCCCGTGGAAGTCACCGAGTGGAGACACACCGCAACCACCGCCGCCGGCCTTTGGCACCCAGCCACCCCCGCCCCCGTTCGGCGTCCAGCCACCCCCACCGCCGTCGGGAGTTCTGCCGCCGCCTCCGCCCGCACCGCCGGTCGCCGGCGCAACGCCGACACCGCTGGGATGGACGCCACCGCCGAAGCCCGGACTGATTCCCCTGCAGCCGATGACCCTCGGAACCATCCTGAGCGCATCGTTTCGCGTGCTTCGCCGGAATCCGCGACCCACGTTCGGACTTGCCCTCCTGATCGAGTCAATCACCATCGTCGCGAGCGCGGGCGTTCTCGGTCTCGTGTTCGTCTTCGCTTTCTCTCGCGTTGCAAACGCAACTTCGGCAAGCTCGGCGGACACGATCTCGAACGGTGCGGTCGGACTCCTCCTGCTCGCCTACCTGGTGCCGATCACGCTCGGCGTGTTTGGTCTCGCGATCACCCAGGGCGTTTTCGCCATGGAGGTCGCTCGTGGAACGATCGGCGAGAAACTCACCCTGCGAGGGCTGTGGCGCCAGTCGAAGGGTCGACTGTGGCCGCTGATTGGCTGGCTGTGGGCGGTCGTCGGGACCGCGATCGTGCTCTACATCGTTTTCATCCTGATCATTGTCTTGGCTGCCGCGATCGGCGGGGTCGGCGGCGTTACGTTGGCGATTGTGTTCGGAATTCTTGGCGGGCTCGGCGCGATCGCCCTCGTCCTGTGGCTGTACACAAAGCTGTCGCTGGTCCCGGCATCGTTGCTGGTCGAACGACTAACGCTGGGCAGAGCTATCGCACGATCGTGGTCGCTCACTAAGGGCTACTTCTGGCGAACCCTGGGTATCGAGTTCCTTGTGCTCATCATCATCAACGTGGCGACCAGCGTGGTCACTGCCCCACTCGAGATTGTGTTCCTCTTCGTCAGCGGGCTCTTCAATCAAACGGGAGATCACACCACGGCCATCGTCATCACCGTGATCCTTGGTGTGGTTACGATCGCACTCACTGTCGTCGTTGGGGCTGTGTCCACTGTGGTGCAGTCTTCGACAACGGCGCTTCTCTATATTGACCTGCGGATGCGCAAAGAGGCGCTCGACCTCCAGTTGATTCGATTCGTGGAGGCGCGCCAAATCGGTGACGACTCGATTGCAGATCCGTACGCGACATGATCCTCGCGCAGATCCACGTTGCACCGCCCGTAACGCCAAATGGACCGACCGCGCAGGCGTGGATACTCAAGGAACTGGCCAAGCCGGAATACCGGGCATCCCAGCCAACGTGGTTCGATCGGGCGGCTACCGCGATTCGTGACTGGTTCAACTCCCTGGGTGCGGCAGCCGGTCCCTCGATTCCCGGCCTCGGCCCCATCGTCATCATCGTGGTCATCGCGGTCGTGCTCCTCATCGCCTTCCTGGTGTTCGGCGTTCCGCGGCTCAATCGCCGTAGCGCGCTCGGCGGAGAACTCTTCGGCGAGGATGACCAGCGATCCGCGGCAGAGATCCTGAGCGCCGCACGAAGCGCGGCTTCGGTCGGCAACTTCTCGCTCGCCATCCTGGAAGGCCTGCGCTCGATCGCCCGCTCGTTGGGCGAGCGAACTCTGGTGACGATGTTCCCCGGCACCACGGCGCAGGATTTTGTGCGTCACGCCCGCGTGCTTTTTCCTGCCTGGACGATCGAGCTGGACCACGCGGCCACCAGCTTCGACGCCGTGCGCTATCTCGACGAGACGGGCACCCAGGCTCAGTGGCAGGAAATCGAGAGACTGGCCCGCGACCTCGCTACGGCAAAGCCAGCCGAAGAACTTCTTGACGCATGACCGTAACTCTGACACCAGACCAGGCGGTCGTCACGCCCACCCTGCGTTCGGTCGCGCGCAGGTCACGATTTTGGTTCGCTGCCGCGATTGTCGTAGTCCTGGCAATCGTTGGGTACACGATTCTGACCCCTCCTGCGGTCGATGGGGCACCGCTATCGGCTGACGGCACGGGCGAAACCGGCGCAAAGGCACTCGTTTCGGTGCTGCGCGAGCACGGCGTTTCCGTATCGGCAACGACAAGCCTCACGGCAACCAACAACGCAGTCGCGTCGCACGACTCGACGACGATTCTTGTGTACGACCCATCCGGCTACCTCGACGCTGACCAGCGGGCACGGCTGACGACTCTGGCTGCTCATCTCGTGGTGCTCTCGCCTACCAAGTCCGCTCTGTCTGACTTTGCTCCGCAGCTGGAACCTGCGGGCGCAGCGAGCGGAACCATGACGGCACACTGCAGGCTCGGTGCTGCGCTGCAGGCGAATACGATCGCGGACGGCGGACACGCGTACCGTCTGACAGGCTCCGATCGCGCCCTGCACTCCTGTTTTCCTACCGGAGCGCGGGGTTTCGCCCTCGTGCAGCTGCCGAGTACAGACGGTGACCTCACGGTCGTCGGCACGGACAAGGCACTCACCAACGAATTCATCGCCGACCGGGGCAACGCGGCGCTCGCGATCAACCTGCTGGGGTCGACTCCAAATCTGATCTGGTACCTGCCGTCGATTGAGGATGTTGGCGCGGGAGGGCACACGCAATCGCTTGCCAATGCTGCGCCGCACTGGATCGAACCACTGCTCATTCTCGCCCTGCTCGTCGTGATTGCCGCGGGGGTCTGGCGTGGCCGGCGATTTGGCCCTCTGGTCGTCGAGCGCCTGCCGGTGATTGTGCGAGCAAGCGAGACCATGGAAGGCAGAGCCCGGCTGTACCAGGCTTCGTCGGCCCGACTGCGCGCCCTGGACGCTCTTCGAATGGGAACCATCCAACGGGTGGCGGCGCTGTGTGGACTCTCGCGCCGCGCCGGCCTCGACGAGATCATTGGCGCCGCCGCGACCGCCACCGGCCGAACCCCGGGTGTTGTCCGTGAACTGCTGGTGGCTATCGAACCTCGAACCGACAACGAACTCGTGCGTCTCTCGGACGACCTACTGGTATTCGAACGCGACGTCCGAGCAGCAACACTGCCATCATGACCACAGGCGCCAGGACAGAAAGAGAGAATTGCTTCGATGACCGATAGTGACCTTCGCGAGAATTTTGCCCGCATCAGAACCGAGGTCGGGAAGGCCGTCGTTGGCCAGGACGCCGCTGTGACGGGCCTCCTTATTAGTTTGCTCTGTGGGGGCCACGTGCTGCTCGAGGGCGTTCCGGGGGTGGCAAAGACCCTGCTCATTCGAACTCTTAGCCAGGCACTCTCGCTCGAGACGAAGCGCGTGCAGTTCACACCCGATCTAATGCCCGGCGACGTGACAGGCTCGCTGGTCTACGACGCAAAGGCGGGAGAATTCAGTTTTCGCGCGGGCCCGGTGTTCACGAACATCCTGTTGGCAGACGAGATCAACCGCACGCCGCCGAAGACGCAGTCGGCTCTCCTCGAAGCGATGGAGGAACGGCAGGTTTCCGTCGACGGAGAAACGCGAAAACTCCCCGTGCCGTTCATGGTCGCCGCGACCATGAATCCGATCGAATACGAGGGCACCTACACCCTGCCCGAGGCGCAACTCGACCGGTTTCTGATGAAACTGGTTATGGGGCTCCCCGAACGCGCCGACGAGATCGAGGTACTCACGCGTCACGCCGCGGGCTTCAACCCTCGCGACCTCAAGGGAGCGGGTGTGACTGCCGTTCTCACTGCCGCGAAACTTGCGCAGGCGCAAGCTGCCGTTGCCAAGGTTGGCGCAAGCGCGGACGTTCTCGGCTACGCGGTCGACCTGGCACGAGCAACTCGGCATAGTCCCTCCGTGAAGTTGGGCGTGAGTCCCCGTGGCACTACGGCACTCCTGGCGGCGTCCAAGGCATGGGCGTGGCTGAACGGTTTCGACGCAATCACGCCGGATCACGTTCAGGCGATGGCCCTGCCCGTACTTCGCCACCGGATCGAGTTGCGCCCAGAGGCCGAACTCGAGGGAGTGTCCGCCGACACAATCCTGCGTGGGATCCTGCAGCAGGTGCAGGTCCCGATTTGATCGTGCACCGGCGGTAGTCATGGCGCTCTCTGGTCGATTCGTTCTGCTACTGGGTCTGGGAAGCGTGCCCGTCATTGCGCTCAATTCCGGACTCGCCCTCATCGCGTGGGTTCTTCTCGTGCTGCTTCTCGCAGCGCTTGACCTGTCACTTGCTGGGTCTCCGCGGGCGGTTCGCATCAGTCGGATTCTGCCAACGCGGGTTCGTTTGGGAGAGAGCGTTCGCTCGGAGCTTCTGATTGCGAACGTTGGTCGCCGCACAATCCGCGGGCGAGTCCGGGATGCCTGGCAACCCTCTGCGGGCGCATCCGCAAATCGACAGTCCATCTATCTCCCCGCCGGCGAGCGGCGAGCAATCGCGACAATCCTCACCCCGTTTCGCCGGGGTGAACGGCGCTCGGGACAGGTAACCATCCGCTCCTTCGGACCGCTAGGCCTTGTGGCTCGTCAGGCGACTATCGACGCCCCTGGCGCGATTCGGGTCCTACCCGCGTTCAACTCCCGCCGCCACCTCCCATCTCGACTGGCCAGGCTCCGGGAACTTGACGGGCGGACGAGCGTTCAGATTCGCGGTCAGGGAACGGAGTTCGATAGCCTGCGCGAGTATGTGCGCGGCGACGATGTCCGTTCGATCGACTGGCGGGCGACCGCACGACGTACCGACCCCTCGGCCGGCTCCGGGCCGAGCCTCGTTGTTCGAACCTGGCGCCCGGAACGGGATCGCCGGGTAGTCATTGTGATTGACAGCGGCCGTACCTCGGCCGCGCGGATCGATCGTGAACCTCGAATCGACACGGCGTTCGAGTCCGCGCTGCTGCTGTCAGCGCTCGCCACACGGGCGGGCGATCACGTCGACCTCGCCATCTTTGATCGTCGAGTTCGAGGCAGGGTGCAGGGCGCCTCCGGCGCCGACCTCATGGCGAGACTCGTCGACACCATGGCTCCAATCGATCCCGAGCTCATCGACACAGACTGGAGCGCGGTTCCTGGTCTAGTTCGCTCGATGACCTCGCAGCGCGCACTCGTCGTGCTCGCGACCTCCATCGATTCGCCCGGCGCAACGCGTGGTCTTCTCGCCGTGCTCCCACAGCTCACACGCAAGCATCTGGTAGTCGTCGCATCCGTTCTCGACCCAGCGGTGATCGATGCCACTCTCTCGCGGTCCGACCGAACGGAGGTCTACCGAGCAGCCTCCGCAGAGCGGGCGCTGCTGGACGTCGCACGCGTATCGGCGGCCGCGCGGCAGCTGGGGGCGGAGGTCGTGACGGGCTCACCCGAGGACCTGCCACCGGCGCTGGCTGACCGCTATATCGCCCTCAAGGCCGCCGGACTTCTCTAACTCGCGCTCGCCCGAGGTGGCACTCACTGTCCGGGCAGCGATAGCCTGCAAAGCGAAGAACCCGCTCGGTACCACTTACGAAAGGTTTACATCCCATGGCGGAAACTACCCCCGCTCCCCTCATCCCCCGTCTGATCGCCGAAGCGTTCGGCACCCTCGTGCTCGTGGGTGCGGTGCTCGGGACCGCAGTGTTTGCGTCGTCTAACACGGGCTACCTCGGCATCGCGCTGGCCGCGGGTCTCGCCGTCGTAGTGGCGGCGTACGCGGTCGGGTCCATCTCCGGTGGGCACTTCAATCCCGCCGTAACTCTGGGCGTCGCGGCCTCGGGCAGGATGCCCTGGCGTGACGTGCTGCCGTACATCGCCGCTCAACTCGTGGGCGCGATTGTCGCCTCATCCCTGATGTATGTAGTGGCGGCCGGCGCCTCGAAGTCCTTCTTCCACGCAGCCATCAAGAACGGGTTCGCGTCCAACGGTTACGGGACTCACTCACCCGGCGGCTTCAACCTCGCGTCGGTGATTATTGTGGAGTTCCTGCTGACCGCGATATTCCTCTACGTCATCCTCTCGGTGACCGCACCCGGCTCGACGACGGCGGGCTTCGCGCCACTCGCGATTGGCCTCACGCTGACAGTCATCCACCTCATCTCTATTCCGGTGAGTGGCACGTCAGTTAACCCGGCGCGATCGATCGCCAGCGCTATCTATGGCGCGGACTGGGCACGTGCGGACCTCTGGGCCTTCATCGTCGTGCCGTCCGTCGCCGGTCTCGCCGCCGGGTACACGTGGAAGTTCCTCTTCTCGCGCGCCGGAGTCACGAACAGGTAGCGAGCAGTAGTCCCCCGATGGCGGGAGAAGCTGCAGAGCGGACGGAGTTGTTACTCCGCCCGGGATGCAGGTTCTCCCGCCACTCCTGTTTCGGACGTGTTCGCGAGGGTGGTTGGCAGGTCACGCATCCGACGCAGTGGCGAAAACAAAACCCAGAGCCCCGCCAGCATGCCCCCGACGAAGCTGATCCACATGATTGGAATCACACCGAGCACGCCACCGAGCGCACCAGCGACCAGCGCCGAGATCGGCATTACTCCCCATACGAGGCAACGAATTGATGCGTTCATCCGGCCGAGAAGGCGGGGTGGGCAGAGACGTTGCCGAAGAGTCACCTGGGTGATGTTGTAGACCAGCACACAGAATCCGGTGAGAAATTCGCCCGCCGCCAGCAGCGGAACGGCCTCGGCGCCGTGCAGCAGCGCCGATAGGGGCACCGGCAGGAAGGCGATACCGGCCACGAACGCGGATACGACGATGACGCGGCCCTCGCCGATCCAGTTGGCGATTCGTGGGGTGAGAGTCGCGCCAAGCAGCCCGCCGATGGCTCCCGCCGAAAGGGTGATGCCGAGTCCGAGCGACCCGATGCCGAGCTCACGCAAAGCGAATAGTGGGTAGAGCGTGAAACCGAGGGTCGAGAAGAAGTTCGACGTGGCAGTCGTGCCGGCAACACTTCGGATGAGTGGCTGGCCTGCGACGAAACGGATGCCCTCCGCAATCTCCCGATGCAGGGGCTGGCGCAGCTCCGGGTCGGCCGCGACCTCGGTGTCGCGGATGCGCCAGATGCTGAGAAAAGACACGATGTAGGACAGCGAGTCGACGATGATCAGGGCGGGCGCACTGACAATGGTCAGCAATGCACCAGCGATCGCCGGGCCACCGATGCGCGAGACCTGCGCCGTGGCTTCGAGGTTCGAGTTGGCTGGCCCGACCTGCTCGGGCTTCACTAGCAACGGCAGGTAGCTCTGATACGCGACGTCGAAGAATACGCTCGCGACGCCGACGATTGCGACGACGACGATGAGCTGCCAGATCTCGAGCAGGTTAGTGAACCAGAGGATCGGAATGACGGCGAGCGCCGCGAACCGCACCACGTCGGCAAGGATCAGAACCCGGCGCTTCAGCCAGCGGTCGACCCAGGCTCCCGCGGGCAATCCGACGATCAGGAAGGCTGCCGTCGACGCCGCATTCAGGACGCCCATCTGCCACGCGACGGCGTGCAGCAGCGTTACCGCCAGGACTGGAACAGCGAGCCCTGTGAATTGCTCGCCAAACACGCTGATGGTCTGCCCGCCCCAGAGCCACAGAAACCCGCGATTGCGGCGCACAGACTCGACGGTGGTCATCCCCTCATCTTGGCATCCCGAACGCCCGTGCCGAGAGGACTAGCCTGCGGTGATGTTTCTCGCGCCCGCATCAAACTCGGCAAGGTCGCCGGTTTCGCCCGACCGCCACGCTCGACCGCCGAGCCACCACTGGTAGACCAGGAACCCAACGAGCGCGACCGTTCCAATACCGATCTTGATCCACCACGGCCACGGCTGACGCGTGACAACGCCCTCGATCGTGCCCGACACCGCGAGGGAGAGAATGAGCCCGATGACGACCGTGAAGAACGTTCTGCCATCCTCGGCGAGCGCCTGCGTTCTCGTTCTGGCCCCGGGGGCGATCCATGCCCACGTGAGCATCATGCCCGCTGCTGCGGCGGTGAAGATGCTGTACAGCTCCAGTTGCCCGTGTGGCGCGATGTACCAGAGGTGCGAAAAGTTGCCGTACTGGTGCAGGACGGCGGCCGAGATTCCCACGTTCTGTGCGTTTGCCACCAGCTGGTACACGGGATAAATGCCCGTGATGCCGAACACGATGGTCAGCGCCGCGATCCAGGCGTTGTTGGTCCACACTGCCGTGGCGAAATCCGCGTCGGGATGCGCCGAGTAGTAGCCGACAAACTGCGAGGTCGCGTAGCGATGAAGCGCCGCCGGAGTACCAAGACCCGCGAGCACCTGGGGGTTCAGGCTGAGCCACGTTCCGTAGGCAACGGCGATGACGACGAAGATTCCTGCGTTGACGAGCGTGAGCCAGCGCAGTCGGTACAGTGCCGCGGGCAGCTGTGCACCAAAGAACGCAGGCAGAAGGCCGAGCACGTTCGCCTGTGCGCCAGTGAATCGCAGTCGTGCCCGACTGAGGCTTACCCCGAGACGATCTCCCTGCGGCGACTGCCCGACGGTCGTCTGCATTGCCGAGAGATTGCTCGCCCCTGACTGATATCGATCGATCAGTTCGTCGGCCTCAGTGCCCGACAGCTGGCCAATCTTGGGCAGGGAGGCAAGCCGATCCCACTCTTCCTGGTGGGCAGCCGCGTAGGCGTCGAGGTCCATCTGCTTAAATGATGACATGTCGAGCCCGTCTGACCCAGACTTCCTCATGGCGAACGACGACAACGAGGTCCTCGTTTCCGGCGAGGCGGTCGCAATCGATGTTCGTCCAACGGGGTTTATCCTTCGTGGCGCGGGACTTTTTATCGATTGGGTCGTCTACTTCGTTGGCGGTACGGCTCTCCTGGTGTGGGTGATTTATCCGATTCTCTTCGCGGTCGTCGGGAAGGATTCCGATGCTCAGAAGGCCGTCACACTGGCAATGAGTGTCGTGATGCTCGTGGTCGTGCCGATCGTGGTCGAACTGCTCTCTCGCGGCAAGTCGCTCGGCAAGCTCGCGGTCGGCGCCCGAATCGTGCGCGACGACGGTGGGGCGATCGGGTTCCGCCACGCGTTCATCCGGGCACTTGTCGGTGTGGTCGAAATCTATGCGACTCTCGGCGGCGGTGCCGTAATTACGGCGCTGTTCAATAGCCGCTCGAAACGGCTTGGTGACCTGCTCGCTGGCACGTATAGCCAGTACGAGCGCACCTCGCTGGTTGTCCCGCCGACCTACGGCGTGCCCGTCGAGTTGACCGAGTGGGCGCGAACCGCAGACGTTGCCCGGATGCCGGACCGGCTCGCCCGGCGCATCTCGCAGTTTCTCGCGAACTGCGCGAGCATGACACCGATCACTCGGGATCGGGTAAGCCGCGACCTGGCTTCCGAGGCCGCCACCTGGGTCTATCCGCTGCCGGCGACGAGCGCGGAGCTGTTCCTCGCGGGTGTAGTGGCGTTGCGGCGCGACCGGGAGTACACCGGTCAGCTGCTCGAGAAGTCCCGCCTTGTCCCGGTCAAGGCCGCGCTGACCGGGTTACCGCACGACTTCCCCAACCGAGGGTGACGCCGCTCTCGCTAGTACCGGTAGTGGTCGACCTTGTAGGGTCCATCAACGTCAACGCCGATGTACGCGGCCTGAACGGGCGTGAGCGTTGTGAGCTCGACACCGAGCGCGTCGAGGTGCAGTCGCGCGACCTTCTCGTCGAGGTGCTTGGGTAGCACATACACACCAACCGGGTACTGCTCGAGGTTGGTCCACAGTTCAAGCTGAGCTAGCACCTGATTGGTGAACGAGTTGCTCATAACGAACGACGGGTGTCCTGTCGCGTTGCCGAGATTCATCAGTCGTCCCTCGGAGAGAACCAGGATGCTGCGGCCGGTCGGCAGGCGCCACTCGTGCACCTGCGGCTTGATCTCGATCTGTTCGGCGCCCGCAAGCTTCTCGAGGCCGGCGATGTCGATCTCGTTGTCGAAGTGACCGACGTTAGAGACGATTGCGAGATGCTTCATTCCGAGCATGTGCTCAACCGTGATGACGTTCTCGTTGCCCGTGCACGTAACGAAGATGTCGACCTCGCCGAGCACGCTTTCGATCGTTGTCACCTGGAAGCCATCCATGGCGGCTTGCAGCGCGCAGATCGGGTCGATCTCGCTGACGATCACGCGGCCACCCTGGCCGCGCATGGCCTCGGCCGCGCCCTTTCCGACGTCCCCGTAGCCCGCGACGAAGATCACCTTGCCACCGATGAGAACGTCGGTCGCGCGGTTGAGGCCATCGGGCAGCGAGTGGCGGATGCCGTACTTGTTGTCGAACTTCGACTTTGTCACCGAGTCGTTGACATTGATGGCGGGAAACAGGAGTTCGCCCGTCTTCGCCAGGTCATAGAGGCGGTGGACGCCCGTGGTGGTCTCTTCTGTAACGCCCTGGATATCCGCGGCAATCTTGGTCCAGCGATCCGGGCTGGCGTCGAGTGAGCGGCGGAGTACGTCGAGGATGACGCCCCACTCGTGGCTCGATCCCGCGGGCGTTGCCGGTACTGCCTTGGCGATCTCAAACTCGCGGCCCTTGTGCACGAGCATCGTGGCGTCGCCACCGTCGTCGAGAATCAGGTTCGGACCTGCTGCGCCCTCGGCACTCCAGTCGAAGATCTGCTCGGTGCACCACCAGTACTCCTCGAGGGTCTCACCCTTCCAGGCGAACACCGGCACACCGGCGGGGGCATCCGGCGTTCCGGTCGGACCAACGGCAACCGCCGCAGCGGCTTCGTCCTGAGTCGA
>JADGOT010000118.1 GCA_017882805.1 Glaciihabitans sp.
GAGCTTCTCGCCGGCTCGTTCGTGCTCGCCTTCCTGGCGGTCACCGCCTCCTTCTTTCTCGCATGAGCAGCACTGTGTTCGTGCAGCTTCTCGACCTTGCCGTTGGGTCGACCTTGCTGTGCGCCTTCGCGATCCTCTGGCGTCGAGATCTGGTCGCGATCGTGCGGGCACTCTCGGTGCAGGGCATCGCGCTCGGGATCGTCGCCGGCCTCATCGGCATCTACCACCACGAGAGCGAACTCGTCGCGGTCGCTGCATTCGTGCTCATTCTCAAAGGCGCGGTTCTTCCCGGAGTGCTCCTGCGCATCATCGGTGCCGGCGACGAGACCCGCGAGGTCCACCCGCGTGTCAACGTGCCCGCATCGCTGCTCACTGCCGCGGCTCTCACCTTGCTCGCGTACGCGACCAGTCAATCTGTCGTCGCCCTTGATCCGAGCGCGGAGACGCGGGCCATCCCGATCGGGCTCGCCACCGCCCTGATCGGCGTATTCGTGCTCGCAAATCGGCACAAGGCTGTCACGCAGGTCATCGGATTCGTCGTTCTCGACAACGGGATCTCCCTCGTCGCGTTCCTCGCCACGACCGGCGTTCCCCTCGTCGTAGAGCTCGGCGTGGCCCTCGACGTGCTGGCAGCGGTGCTCATCCTGCAGGTGCTCACGGCCCGAATGCGAGCCAAGTTCGGGGTCACCGACCTCGACCAACTCCGCGAGCTGCACGACTGATGCACTTGCTGGTCGCACTCATCCCGCTGCTACCCCTCGGCGCCGCCGTCGCGGTCGGCGTCGCCGGATGGCGAACGACAACTGCCTGGGCCGGCCCGCTGGCGTCGGTCGCCGTGATCGGAGCCGGCGCACTGCTTGGGGCGGACGTGCTGGAACATGGCGCGCTCGCTGCACTCGGCTCTGTGCTGCGCGCCGACTCACTGAGCGCGTTCATGGTGATCGTCATCGGCACGGTCTCGCTGATCGCGAACACCTATGGGGTCAGCTATATCACTGGCGAGCTCGACCGCGACGAGACCACCGCCGCCGCAGCACGGTCATACGGGGTCCTGGCCCAGGTCTTCGTCGCAGCGATGCTCGTGGTGGTTCTCGCCGACAACCTCGGCGTGTTGTGGGTCGCCATCGAGGCCACAACGGTGGCCACTGTGCTCTTGGTCGGTCACCGCCGTACGCGAGCGTCGCTCGAGGCCTCGTGGAAGTACGTGGTGATCGGATCGGTCGGGGTGGGCTTGGCCCTGTTGGGCACGGTCCTGGTCTACTTCGCCAGCCGCCACGTCAACGCGGGGAATCACGATGCACTCAACTGGAGTTACCTGGTGACGATTGCGCCTCACCTGAACCCGGGTGTGATGCGCCTCGCCATCGGTCTGATCGTGTTGGGATTCGGCACCAAGGCCGGGCTTGCGCCGATGCACTCGTGGCTTCCGGACACCTACAGTCAAGCACCGGCCCCCGTGGCGGCTCTCATGGCCGGAGTGCTGTCATCCACGGCCGCCTACGCGTTGCTGCGCTACAAGGTGATCGCCGACGGCGCGCTCGGCCGCAACTACACACGCGGCCTCTTGCTCGCCGGTGCCTTGCTGTCACTCCTTGTCGCTGCCTCACTGCTCCTCGCCCAACGTGACTACAAGCGTCTTCTCGCCTACTCGAGTATCGAGCACATGGGTCTGATCGCTCTGGGCATCGCTATTGGGACGCCGTTGGCCCTCACCGCGGTGTTGCTGCACATACTCGGTCACGGCATAGCGAAATGTGTTCTGTTCTGTACCTCCGGAGAGATTTCGCGCTCCACCGGCACGACCAAGATCGACGAAGTCGCCGGCCTGCTGACGCTCAGACCATTGCAGGGCACGCTGTTCGGCGTGGGACTGATCGCTCTCGCCGGCTTTCCGCCGTTCGCGATGTTCGCCAGCGAGCTCGGCATTGCCAGGAGTGGCGTTTCCGATCGGCTCGGGTGGGCCGTCGCCGTAGCGCTCGTGCTTGTCCTCGTGACATTCATTGCCATCGCGGGACATGCGTTGAAGATGCTTCTCGGCGAGCCCTCTGGCGTGATCGATGCGGACCCGTCCGGGTCCACCACGTGGGCGGTGCCCCTGGTTGGGGGTCTTGTGGCTCTGGCGGTCCTCGGTCTCACCATGTGGCCCATCGAGCGCTTGATCGACGCCGCCGCAAAGGTGGTGACCCGTTGACCTCGTCTGATCCCGCCGGCCATCTCAGCATCATCGATGTGGACCCCGATGGGTTGTCCGTTGCGTTCAAGCAACTCATCGACAGCGGGCACCGCCTCGCGTTGGTGGCCGCCCATCACGATGTGCACCGCGCGGGACGGGCCGAGACGATGCGAATCGTGTATCTCATGGTCGCAGGTCCCCCAGACGCCCGTGTCGAGATTCGAATGCATGTGGAGTCAGTTGCCCCGAGTGTGCCGAGCCTGGCGAAGTGGTCCTTCCCGGCAAGTCGGTTTGAACGCGAGATGCAGGATCTGTTCGGGATCGTTCCCACCGGGCACCCCCAGCCGGCCCGACTCGTCCTGCATCAGCACTGGCCCGAGAACTGGTATCCCATGCGGAAAGACGCCGGACCTCCACCCGACTTCGGTGATGAATCTGCCGCCTACCCGTTCCTGACGGTGTCGGGGGCCGGCGTCTACGAGATTCCGGTCGGACCTGTTCACGCTGGTCTCATCGAACCGGGTCATTTCAGATTCTCGGTAGTCGGCGAGACGATCCTGAACGTGAGGGCGCGGCTGTGGTTCGTGCACAAGGGTGTCGAGCGGCTCTTCGAGGGCCGGACACCGGCGGGCGGCGTTGCCTTGTCCGAACGCATTTCCGGCGACAGCGCTGTCGGCCACACTCTCGCCTACTGCCTGGCTGTCGAGGCTGCCTGCAACTGCACGGTCCCATACCCGGCCCAGGTGCTCCGCGGGATCCTTCTCGAACTCGAGCGGCTGTACAACCACACAGCGGATATCGGAGGTATCTGCAACGACGTTGGCTTCGGCATCGCCAATGCTCATGCCCTGCGGATCCGCGAGCGTCTGTTGCGACTCAACGCGGAGGTGACCGGTCACCGGCTCCTCCGAGGAGGAGTCTTCGTCGGGGGCGCGACTGTCGAGCAGCTCCCGTCCGTCGAAACTCTGCACGAGATCCAATCCGACCTGCACGAGATCGTCGAGATCGCTTTGGCCAACTCCACAGTCCGCGACCGGTTCACCGGCACCGCGGTGTTGACCACCGAGCAAGCGAGCGAGATTGGAGTGCTCGGCTATGTCGCGCGTGCCTCGGGAGTGTCCGTCGACGCTCGCCGATCACACCCCTTCGCCGACCTCTACGCCGACCTCGACGTACCCGTCGACGATCAGGGAGATGTGCTCGCGCGATTCTCTATCCGAGTCGCCGAATTCGACGCCTCCATCGCGCTGCTCGGGCGGCTCCTCGCTCAGGCGACGTCGCACACGAGCTATTCGGCACCGCTCGAGAACGCCGAGCCTGGGCACGGCGTCGGCCTGGTCGAAGGGTGGCGCGGAACGATTTGCCATCGGGTCGAACTCGACCCGGCGGGAACCATCAGTCGCCTCAAGATCGTCGACCCGTCATTCTTCAACTGGCCCGCGTTACCGGTAGCGCTCGCCGACACCATCGTTCCCGACTTCCCGTTGGCGAACAAGAGCTTCAACCTGTCTTACGCGGGCAACGACCTCTGAGGCGGTTGACGTCCTGCAATACGGCGTCCCCATTCCACGGCGGAAGCAACCACCAAGGGACGGTTAGGATGAGCAGGTGCTCGAACGATCCGCCGACGGCTGACACCGATCACGGCGCTCGGCGCGGGTTGGATGGACAAGACCAGGTTCGAGACCTTCAGCGACGGCGTGTTCGCGGTGGCGATCACGCTGCTCGCACTCAACCTTGTCGTCGCCGGCCCTGGCCACGGCAGCCTCGCCCATCAACTGACTGACCGTTGGCCATCCTTCGCGGCCTACGTCGTGAGCTTCTTCACGATCGGCATCATCGCGGTCAACCACCACGCCCTGTTCAAGACCTTTGCCACGATCGACCGCGTGCTCGTGTTCTTCAACATCGCGTTGCTGCTCTTCGTTGTACTCATCCCCTTCGCGACCGCAACCATGGCCACGTATCTTCGCGACGGCGGCGCAGACGCCCACCTTGCCGCCGCGATCTACGCCCTGGTGCTCGAGGGAATGTCGTTGGGGTTCTTCGCCATCTTCTGGTGGTCGGTCCACCGCCGGCTCTTGATCGTTCCCCTGACCGGTCGAGAGAGCCGCACGGCGATCATCCGATTCGGCATCATCGGCAACGCCGCGTACATCTTCGCCGTCGGGATCGCCTTCTTCAGCGCGCCCGCGACGCTCGTCATCAGCGGGCTGGTTGCGCTGTACTACGTATTCGAACAAACCCCGAGCGCGCAACCTGTCTAGTGCGGGGTGATCGGGAAGAGGCGCTGGTCTCGCCTGCTAGGGCGGTGAGTCCAGGTTTGCTGCCCGTCGCCTCATGCGGTCGCAAGGTCGCGTCGGGCAAAGCGCATGACGCCCACCGCGGCTGAGAGCAACCCAAGTCCGACGAGCCACACGACGGCGGCCCAGTTCATGTCGGCGGCAGGCGCGGGCGCGATGTGCGACAACACCGCGGTGTCGAGCAGCCAGTGACTGGCCTTGATGCTGGAGCCGACGAGCTCGATGA
>JADGOT010000119.1 GCA_017882805.1 Glaciihabitans sp.
ACTTCGAATCGCGCGACTCAACCACCTGGTCAGCGAGGATCGCGTCGAACTTGACGTCGGGCGGTCATCCGAAAGGACGGCGGCGCGTGTTGCGTAGGCTCTGACTCGTGCGCCATAAGCCCGAACTTGTCGACCTGCGCTTCGACCTTTACGGCAAGCGCCCTCGCCACATCGCAACGGGCGACAGCCACGCGTTGTGGGTGACGTGCTCGGCGACCAGCGAAGTGGCGCTCCTCCTCGACGATGGCACAGTCGAAACATTTCCAGCTGACGCCGCGCCAGACCAGATAGCTCGTGGAACAACGACGATCTGGTACGCGATGCCGACGATCGACTCGGTTGGTCTCATTGACGCACAGGGGAATGGGCACACCTACAAACTGCCCGCTGGATCGACACCGACTGGAGTGACCACCGTCGGGGATGACGCCTGGATAACACTACAAAGTACTGGTGAGTTGGCGAAAGTGACTCCCGACGGGTCGGCCACTGTCATCCGTCCGACGGTGGAGGGCGACGACGAGCTCGGCAATCCACCAGACGTGAGCGGGACACGGTTCATTGCGGCGGATGATCGCGGCTCACTGTGGTTCACCCGCTCCGACCTAGCGGACATTGTGCGTCTCGACCCTGACAACACGACCGAGTCGTGGGCGTCGACCGAGTGCGTCGACCCATGGGCGATCACGGTGGATCGCGGGGCCATATGGATAACGGATACCGCCGACGGCGGGGGAATCTGGCGGATCGGGCGAGACGAGAAGCTGCTGCAACGCGTCGAGCCCTGGCCAACAAACGTGTCGGGCAGCATCGCGTCAGACGGAAATGGCGGATGCTGGCTTACGGAAGAGGCCGAAGGCCTGGTCGCTCATCTGGATATCGCCGCGAAGCTCACCGAGTGGGACTTGTCCGACTATGGTGAGCGCCCGCGAGGCGTCGCTGTCGATGACGCCGGAGTCGCCTGGGTGGTACTCCGCACGGGTGGGGTTATCGGCGTGACGGTGCCAACCTCCGCCGCGGACGCCGACAAGCCTGACTACACGCTCCTCTGAGAAGTACTGATTGCCTCGCCACCCAAAAGCTGGGATGCTCCACCCATGCCAGCACTGCTCTCTAGTCGCGTCTTTCTGTACCAGAAGTGGGGCAAGTTTCCGACCCAGGCAGCACTGCTCGAGTTGAACCTCGACAACACCATTCGCCTGACGCTGGTGGATGCGATGAGCGGCACGCGGGGCGAGATCGTGTTCGACGAATCACTCACCGACATACAGATCGGGGGAGCGGGCACCAGCCTGACGTTCGCAACCAAGACCGACCGATGGCGGATCGACTTCTCGCCCTACAACGCCGGCCAGCGCGTCATCACTGCGGAGCAAGCGAATCGTGAGATCTTCAGCCCGGCCGGCGCGGGCACCTGGGCAGCCAAACTCAAGGAGCTCGGCTACCCGACCCGCTACCGCAGCGCTCAGAACGTACGAGTGATCGCGATCGTGCTGGTGATTGTTGGTCTCGCGATCATCGTGACGATCCTGCTCGCCAACCTGTCGCATCCGATCTTCAGCTAGGCGACGTAGACGCCCGCGTCAAGGTCTTCTAGCAGGGTCGGACCGGATGGCGTCCATCCGTACTTCGCCTGCGTCAGTGCGCTCGACGTCGGGATGTCGAAGCTGAAGAACATCCCGAGCCAGCCGAAGTGCGCCATCACGTCGTCTGGCGCGATCGACTGCGCCGGCACACCGAGACTGCGACCCATCGCCTCTGCGATCTCGCGCGTCGGGATGCCCTCCTCGCCCATCGCGTGCAACACCGCACCTGGCTCCGCATGCTCCAGACCGAGGCGCACGAGTCGCGCGGCATCCGACCGGTGCACGGCCGGCCAGCGGTTCGCACCGTCGCCGACATAGCCCGCTACGCCCTTGTCTTTCGCAATCTGGGTTAGCACGGCAGTGAAGCCGTTGTCCCCGACGCCGTGCACGGTCGGCGCGAAACGCACCGCTCCCGATACAACACCCTTAGTGGAGTAAGACAGCGCCAGGTGCTCGCTGCCACCGCGGGCCGACTCGAGACCGATATTCTCGGACGCATCCGTCTCGAGCCCGGCGCGTCCACGCTGCCCGGGAACACCGGATGCGATCAGGAACACCCGGCCGGATCCTTCGAGCGCTTCGCCGAGAGTCTGGACGGCATTGCGCTCGGCGAGGTTCGACACGGCCTGGTGCGCGAAGTCGTGCTTGTTGGCCAAATGGATGACCGCATCCACGCCTTCGGTTCCCGCGCGCAGGCTGTCGAGGTCATCCAGATCCCCGCGCTGCACGCCCGCACCCTTGGCGGTGAGCGATGCCGCGGACTCATCCGACCGCGCCAGCCCGACCACCTCGTGCCCATTCGTCAGCAGCTCGTCGGTCACGGCCGACCCAATCCAGCCGGATGCACCGGTAATGAAAACACGCATGAGGAGACTCCCGTCTGCTCCACCACAACCGGCGAAGCTATCTATGTCAGTTACTGACATCACTCTATACCTCTATGTCAGTGCCTGTCATCACTAGTATTGAGTCATGACCAGATGGGAGCCCGGCGCGCGCGAACGGCTCAACGGAGCCGCCCTCGAGCTCTATGCGCGCAAGGGCTTCGAAGAGACCACGGTTGCCGAGATATCCCAGGCCGCCGGCCTCACCGAGCGCACGTTCTTCCGTTACTTCGCCGACAAGCGCGAGGTGCTATTCGCCGGCTCCGAGCTTCTCGAGCAGCAGTTCGTCGACGGCGCGGCCGCAGCCCCGAACGATGCGACGCCGATCGAGGTCGTCAGAAGCGCGGTCGGGGCCTCTGCCGTTTTCTTCCCGGACGAGCGCCGCGAGTACTCGCGGCTTCGTGCCACCATCATCGATGCGAATCCGCCGCTGCAGGAGCGCGAGCTCCGCAAGATGTCGACTCTGGCTGCGGCGCTCACCACCGCCCTGCGTGCCCGGGGCATCCCGGAGTCCGTAGCGACCCTCGCCGCACAGAGCGGAGTCACCGTTTTTCGCGTGTCATTCGCCCAGTGGATCGCGCCTGGGAGCACTCGCCCGATGGCGCACATCCAGCGTGACGTCTTCGCCGAACTCGGCGCACTGACCGGCGCTACGACCGCGCACTGAGCCGGGCTTCGATCGCAGTTGCGCCCAAATAGCCTCAAAACTGGAAATGCCATAGACAGTAATGACCATGGTGCTGAGAGTTAGCTGTGTAATATCCTGCCTGCCATGACAACTACAAGCACCCCCGTGTCGCGACCCGTCGTCGGCTTGCTTTTTGCCCTCGCCGGTCTGCTCGCGACTCTGTCCATCATTTTCGTTCTCGTGCACGCCAGCGTCGGCGGCATCTGGTTCGGAATAATCACGGACGCCGCGCTAGCCCTCGGCTTCCTGTTCCTCGCTCTCGGGAAGGGCTCGGGCATGGTCGCCCGGTTGTTCTTCGCGATCGCGGCAGTCGGCTGGGCCATCCTTGTGATCGGCGGCCTCGTCTCGCTCGGCGTGGTGTTCACCATCGGCGTCGTTCTGGCGCTCGCTGGCAGCCTCATCGGCGGCATCCTCGCGTTCGGTGGCAAGGTATTCACGCGCGCAGCGAACCTGGTGTTCCTACTTGCGACGATCTTTATCGCCCTCGTGCTGCTCAACCAGCTGGTGGCTTACCTGTCGGGAACGATCGCGATCATCGTGGTCGCACTCTACGCAGTGCTGCTGCTTGTCGCGGGCATCCTGATCGCCGCTCGCCGCTAGTTCACTTCGCTCCACTGGTGCTGGGGATCTGAGCGAAAGGCACTCCAGCATCGACGCGCATCGCCGGCTAAGGCATAGTCGGCGATGCGCGTGGCGGCCGGTCTGGGTTGTGCAATATCCTGCTCGCCATGACAACAACTGCCCCCGCACGGCGCCCCATCGTTGGCTGGCTCATCGCACTCGCCGGGCTTTTCGGAGCACTCACCATTGTGTTGGCGTTCGTCGCGCCGTCCCTCGGAGGAGCGTGGCTCACCGTCTGCGGTGACGGGGCGATGATGGTCGCGTTCCTGGTTCTGTTTCTTGGGCGCAGCAGCGGCATCCTGTTGCGCATCTTTTTCGCTGTTGCCGCAGTCGGGTGGGCGATTCGAGCCGTCAATGCAGTAATTCCACTCGGGATCGTGGCGACTGCGGGCCTTGTGCTCGTCATCGCGGGAAGCCTTATCACCGGCGTTCTCGCCTTTGGTCGCCACCTGTTCTCGCGCACGGCCAATATCTTCTTCCTGCTCGCCATGCTGGCGGTCGCGGTCGTACTTCTCAACATCCTGGTTGGACCGTTTATCCCCGGCAGCATCGCCATCATCGTCAGCGTGGCCTACGCGCTGATTCTGCTGGTGGCGGGCATCCTGATCGCATTGCGCAAATAGCTCAGTGCAGCGAGTCCCAGAGACATGGGGCCACGTTGCTGGCGCACAAACTGAGCAGAAAGTGCCTAGGGACGCGAAAGCACGCCAACCGATAGGTTAGGCGCTGACCGAAGCCAACCGCCGCCGCAAATAGTCGCCGCCAATCAAGGAGTACCCGTGCCAGTCATCACCCAGCCCGTGCAGTTGTACGCAGGCGCCACTATGTTCAGCGCGACGTCCGCCGTGATCGACATCGACGAGGAGAAGAAGACCTTCGTTCTCTCGACGATCGACCCGCAGGGCAACCGGCTTGAGTCGGTCTTCAACGCTCCGATCAGCGAGGTCGTTGTGCGCGGCCAGGCAACCCGCCTGCGCTTCACGGTCAACAACGTGCGCAAGTGGGTCGACTTCTCGATCGGAGCCAGCATGGTGCAGGGCTTTGGCCTCGCAGGCGAGATCGCTGGTGGCGTCATGAACAAGAGCTCGGGCGTAAACCAGGTCGTTGGTGCCCTTCGGGCCGGCGGCGCTCAGGTTCGCTACTGGAGCTACTGGAAGCGCATCGGCGTGACCTGGGCCATTGCCGGCGGCTTCGTCGTCATCATCATCGTGATCATCGCAGCGTCCGCCCTTAGCGGGCAGTAAGTACCAATGGCCTCGCTCGAAGAACGCCGGCGCCGCGACCGACGCCGAGCGGAGCGCCGTGCAGCGCTCCAGGATCCGAACGCGGTCATCCATCTGCCGCCAGGTCAAGAACCCAAAACCACGGGCGCGCTGACGAACGATAGCATCGCAATACAAGCCCCACACGTGCAGGAGAAGTCAATGAAGAACCCCGGCCTTGGCGCCAAATTCCGCTACCGGTTCGACAACGTCATGGCTCGTGGCACGGGCGCGATCATCGGCCTGCTTGGCCTCGTCACCCTGATCTTCATCCTCCTGGTTTCGGCAATTCTCGAGATCTTCCGCATCTTCCCCGCGGGCGATAGCGCGAAACAGTTTCCACTCGGCGAGGCGATCTGGCAGAACCTCCTGCGCACCCTCGACACCGGCACAATGGGTGCGGACGAGGGTCCGGGCTACCGCGTCGCCAGCCTCATCATTACCCTCGTCGGCATCTTCATTGCCGCCAGCCTCATCGGTGTCATTTCGAGCGCATTCGACAGCAAGGTCGAGGAGCTGCGCAAGGGTGGCTCGAAGGTGATCGAGAAGGATCACACGCTCATCCTCGGTTGGAGCGCCAAGGTGTTCCCAATTGTCTCCGAGCTGCTCGTCGCGAACGAGTCCCGTCGCAAGGCATCCATCGTGATTCTCGCCGACTATGACAAGGTCGAGATGGATGACGCGATCCGCTCGCACTTCCCGAAGAGCGGCAACACCCGCATCATCACCCGCAGCGGCGACCCGATGAGCCTCATCGATCTCGAGCTGGCCAGCCCCGGCACCGCGCGCAGCGTCATCATCCTCGCGCCCGAGGGTGCGGATGACCCGGACTCGCTCGTTATCAAGACCACGCTCGCGCTGACCAACAACCCCAACCGCGGCTCCGATCCGTTCCACATCGTGGGCGAGATCTACGACCCGAACAACATCGAAGCGGCAAACCTGGTGGGCAAGCAGGAGGCGCACTGGGTGCTCGCGAGCGACCTCATCAGCCGCATCACAGTACAGACCTGCCGCCAGAGCGGACTCAGCGTCGTCTATACCGAACTCCTCGATTTCGAGGGCGACGAGATCTACTTCAGCGAGCAGCCGACTCTCGTCGGTAAGACCTATTTCGACACGCAACTCGCTTTCGCCGATTCGACCGTTATGGGCATCGTGAAGGCATCCGGTGTGTTGATCAACCCGCCCGCGACCACGATCTATGAGGCCGGCGACCAGCTCATCCTGATCGCTGAGGATGACAGCACCATCCACCTGGGGTCCGGCCCCGGCGTGCCGGATACCACATCGATCAGCACCGCAAAGACGCCAAAGAAGAAGCCGGAGCACACGCTCGTACTCGGCTACAACTCGGGCCTGACCGCGATGCTCCGAGAACTCAGCGAGTATGTTGCTCCCGGTTCAGATGTAACCGTCGTGGCCGACATCGAAGGTCCGACACCCAAGACGTTCCCGGGGATGCCCGTCAAGTTCACCCGCGGAGACACAACCAGTCGTGCTGTGCTCGAAGGCCTCGACGTCAAGAAGTACGACCACATCATCGTGCTGGCGTACAAGGAGACTCTCGACACCCAGCGCGCTGACGCCAAGACGCTCATCACGCTGCTTCACCTGCGCGACATGGGGGAGCGAGCTGGGGTTGACCTGAGCGTCGTCAGCGAGATGCTGGATGATCGCAACCGCGAGCTTGCCGAGGTGACGAAAGCCGACGACTTCATCGTCAGCGACAAACTCATCAGCCTGATGCTCTCGCAGGTGTCGGAGAACAAGCAGCTCACCACCGTATTCGACACGCTGTTTTCGAGCGAGGGCAGCGAGATTTACCTGCGGCCGGCCGAGTTGTACATCACACCGGGGGCGACCGTCGACTTCTACTCGGTGCTCGAGGCGGCGCGCCGTCGTGGCGAGACGGCGATCGGCTACCGCATCGCCGCCGACGCTCACAACGCCGACGCGGCCTACGGTGTATCGGTCAACCCGAAGAAGACGACTCAGCTCACCTTCGCGGCCCGCGATAAGGTCATCGTTCTCGCGGAGGACTAGCCCGCTACCTCGCCCCGCGGATGCGTGGGGACGACAACCTGTCGACCCATCGACACGCCATCGGTGAGCTCCTTCACCGAGTCGACGAACCACCACTGGCAGGAGACCGCCTGCGGTCCCGACTCGACGATGAGGAATCCGTGGCTGTCGAGATCACACCACTGCATGTCGGGCAGCGTCTTCACGAGCGCCGCCTCGTAGTTCAGCGACTCCGCGCCACGGGGCCACCCCATCTTGTCGTCGAGGTTGGGGGAGGTGATCGAGGTCACCGTCCACTCGACGAAACCCGAACCGTCCGGCGTCGAGATGTGTTCGGCCGAGAAGTGCACGTCTCCGCTGAGCACGATGGTGCGCTCGGCGGCGTGAACGGCAGCCAGCAACTCGGCCTTCTCGGTGGCGAATACGCCCCAGAGGTCGTGGAAAGTTTCGACAGCATCCGGATCGGTGAGCTTCAGTTTGCGCAGCGCGAACAGAGCGGTGGGGTCGCTCGCTGCTGCCTCGACGCTGGCCAGCATCGAGGGCATGGCGAGGAACGTCCAGCCCTCGTTCGGTGAGTCCAGCGTGTCGAGGACCCACTTGCGCTGTTCCGGCCCGAGCTCGCTCTTATTCGGACCGTCGGGATCGGCCGGATTGCTGCGAGCCAGCCGGGTCTCGCAGAGCAGGATGCGACCGGCCACGCCGAGAGAGATCTCCTGCCAGATGTGATCGTCGCTGTGGCCGGCGCCCCCGAACGGATTCCGCATCGTCGGCATCCAGTCGTTCCACACCGTGATCGCGGCGCGCTTGCGGTCATCCCAGCTGCCATCCCGAGCAGGATCGTGTTCGTCGGCGCCGCCCGACCAGGCGTTGTCGGAGAGCTCGTGGTCGTCGACCGTCGCGATCATCGCGTGGCGCGAGTGCAGCAACCGCAGGTCAGCATCACCCCGGTACTCCCGGTAGCGAGTGTCGTAGTCGTCGTACGTGACGCAGGTGCCCAGCGGATCCATCGGGCGCCCGATGTTCGCACCAGCGGTCTGCTTGCCGACGGGAATCTCGGCCGCTTCATAGATGTAGTCGCCGAGGTGGAGCACGAAGTCGATGTCGTCCATCTGAGCGATTGCGCGATAGGCGTTGAAGAAGCCCGAGTTGAACTTGGCGCAGCACACCACGGCGAAACGCACCGGCCGGTCGACCGGAATCGTGCGGAACTTTCCCTCGAGCGACCTGTGCCCCGCCGACTCGAACCAGTAACGGTAGCGGCTACCCGCAGCGAGTCCGGTGACCGGCACATGTACTGCGCCGGTGGTCGAGTCGCTGGCCGCCGTGCCGGTGAGCGCCGTGCCAGTGACAGGCGCCCCCGCCGCTTCGTCGTCGGGTTCGCAGAACCACGAAACGGACGTGCCGGGTGGCGCGACCTTCGTCCAGAGCACCACGGCGCTGTCCGAAACGTCGCCGCTGGCGATGTCGAATGGAAAGGGGCCCGTTTCGGATGTCGTCGACATGCCCCAAAGTCTGGCATCGGGCATCCCGGGCCGCTAGTTGGGACTTTCGTCCCTACCAACCGATATCGGCGGCCCGCCAGAGTTGAACCATGGACCCGTTGGATATCGCGCGTTGGCAGTTCGGAATCACCACGGTTTACCATTTCTGGCTCGTCCCGCTAACGCTGGGTCTCGGTCCTGTGGTCGCGGTCATGCAGACCCTGTATCTGCGTACCGGCAACCCGCGCTACCTGCGCATGGCGAAGTTCTGGGGCAAGCTCTACCTGATCAACTTCATCCTCGGTGTCGCCACCGGAATCGTGCAGGAGTTCCAGTTCGGGATGGCGTGGAGCCAGTACTCGCGTTTTGTGGGTGACGTCTTCGGTGCCCCGCTCGCCATGGAGGGGTTGCTGGCGTTCTTCTTCGAGTCCACGTTCCTCGGCCTGTGGATCTTCGGGTGGACGAAGCTTCCGAAGCGCATCCACCTCGCCTGCCTGTGGCTGGCGGTAGGCGGTTCGCTCGTGTCCGCCTATTTCATCATCGTGGCGAACTCGTGGATGCAGCATCCGGTGGGCATTACCTATTCCCACGGCCGGCCGGTGCTGAACAACATCTGGGCGGTGCTCGGAAACAACACGGCACTGAACGCATACTCTCACACGCTCATGGGCGCGCTCGCTGTCGGCGCCGCCTTCCTGGTCGGAATCGCCTGGTATCACCTGTGGCGTCGGCGCAAGGATGGCATCGACACCATCGGTGCTGACAAGCGGGTTATCCCCGGATCGTCGACGACGATCCCCGGACGCGACGTTGTTGACCACGGGGTATGGCTCAGTTCGCTGCGCATCGGCGCTGTCATCGGGATCGTCGCGTTCGCCGGTGTCGCATACACCGGGGACGCGCAGGCGAAGCTGATGTTCCAGCAGCAGCCGATGAAGATGGCGGCGGCGGAGGCGGCCTGCTCGACCGGCACCTCGTTCTCGGTGCTGTCCTTCGGTGACGTCGGTTCGTCGAACTGCAAGAACGTGGTCGGCGTCGTCGAGATCCCGGGCCTGCTGTCGTTTCTGGCCAACGGCAACTTCACGACGACCGTGAAAGGTGTCGACCAGCTCGTCCCCGAGTATCAGGCTAAGTACGGAACGTTCCTGCCGAAGAATTCGATCTACGGAGCCCGCTCGGGCGAAGCCATCAACTACGTGCCGGTCATGGCGGTGACGTACTGGGGTTTCCGTCTCATGATTCTGTTCGGCGCTCTCGCTGCGTTCGCCTGCGTGGTTGCACTGTGGCTGACCCGAAGGGGCACCGTGCCCTCATCCGTCTGGATTATGCGGCTCGCGATCCTGGGAATTCTGGCTCCGTTCGCCGCGAACTCGGCGGGCTGGATCTTTACCGAGATGGGACGTCAGCCGTTCGTTGTTGCCCCTAATCCGACACCCGGTGGGGTGGATGGCGTGTTCATGTTCACCGCCGCCGCCGTCTCGCCCGGTGTCACCGCGGCCGAGATGCTGTTTTCGCTGATCGCACTCACACTCGTCTACGGCGGGCTCATGGTTGTCGAGGTGCGCCTGCTTGTGAAGTACATCCGCGGCGGCACTGTCTCGGCGATGCCAGAGCTCGGCCAACCACCCCACGATGACGGCGCTCCGTCCCCCGACCGCGGCGACGTCCTGTCGTTCGCCTACTAGAGACCAGGTAGCCCTCATGGACGTTCTTCCCACGATCTGGTTTTTCGCGATCGGTGTGCTTTGGATTGGTTACTTGGTGCTCGAGGGGTTTGACCTCGGCGTCGGGATGCACATGATCTTCAGCGCAAAGAATGAGACCCAGCGCCGCGTCATGCTGAACACGATCGGTCCGGTCTGGGACGGCAACGAGGTGTGGCTGCTGACGGCGGGCGCTGCGACCTTCGCCGCGTTCCCGTTCTGGTACGCATCCCTGTTTTCGACCCTCTATGTGCCGCTGACCCTTGCTTTGCTTGGGCTGATTTTTCGCGCCGTGGCGATCGAATACCGCGGCAAGGGGACGACGGCTCGCTGGACCCGCAACTGGGACATCGCTCTCGGCTGGGGTTCGCTGGTGGTCGCGTTCTGCGTGGGGGCGATGCTCGCCCTGACCACGACGGGACTCCCGCTCGACGCCAACGGTGACCGGGTGGGCGGACCGTTTGTCTGGCTGAACGGGTATGCGGTGCTCGGCGGCCTCGCGCTGGTCGGCTTCTGCCTCGTGCACGGTGCCGCGTTCCTGGCGCTGAAAACGGAGGGCGACATCCGGATTCGGATGGGGCGCTTCATGACACGCTGGGCGCCGGTCGCCCTGCTTCCGCTGATCGCCTGGGTGCTCATCGTGCAGTTCCGCGGTGGCAAACTCATCACCCTCATCCCGATCGCGCTCGCAGTTGTCGCTCTGGTGTGGGGCTGGCTGAACGCCCGACACGGCCGCGAGAAGCGCGCGTTTGCCGGGCTCGCGGTTTTCCTGGCACTGGGTGCGCTCGCGCTGTTCGGGTCGGTGTATCCGGTCGTGCTTCCGTCCACGCTGAACCACGCGTGGAACCTGACGATCGGTAACGCTTCCAGCGGCTCGTACACGCTCGTGGTGATGAGCGTGGTGACCGCGTTCGGTCTTCCGCTGGTGATCGCGTACCAGGCGTGGACGTACTGGGTGTTCCGCAAGCGCATCGGAGAGTCGGACATTCCGGCGGTGCACCACATCGAGCCCGCCACCCTGCCCGCCATCAAGAAGTGAGCATTGGCGTTCCCGGGTCGATTCGCCGCGCGGGGCTCGGGGCGGGTGGACTGAAGAGTATCTACGGCTTCACCCTTCTCGCGGCCGGGCGCGCGCTGGCGCTGGTCATCATGGCGGAGGCGGTCGCCAGCGGCATCGCGTCGGTTGTTGCGCGTACGGACAGTTGGCACGCGAGTGTGGCGTGGGGGATCGCGGGGGCTTTGCTGCGCGGCGGGATCGCCTGGGGAACACGCACCTTCGCGGTGCGATCGTCACTCGCCACCAAAGAGCAGCTTCGACGGGATCTCGCAGCCCGGCTACTGCAGGACGGCGGAACCGAAACCGGTTCGCTGACGATGCTGGCGACGCACGGGCTCGACGAACTGGACAACTACTACCGCACGGTCGTGCCCGCGATCACCGGGGCCGCAGTCATTCCGATCCTGATCGGGGCGAGACTGCTCTTCGCCGACTGGCTCAGTGCCGTGATCATTGCGTTCACGATTTGTCTTGTTCCGCTGTTCATGGCGTTGATCGGGATGCACTCCAGCGAGAAGGTCGCGGCGGCGAGCAGTGCGCTCGGTCGGCTGTCCGATCACCTGGTCGAGCTGGCGCGCGGTCTTCCCGTGCTGGTCGGACTCGGCCGTGCGGAGCAGCAGACGGTCGCGCTGCAGGCGATTTCGGACGAATACCGCGCCAGGACCATGAAGACGCTGCGGGTCGCGTTCATGTCGTCGCTGGCCCTCGAACTGATCTCCACGATCTCGGTGGCGGTCGTCGCCGTCTCGATCGGTTTCCGCCTGGTCGCCGGTGACCTGACCCTCGCCGTTGCACTGCTCGTGCTCATCCTCGCCCCGGAATGCTTCGCGCCGTTTCGGGATCTCGGCGCATCCTTTCACGCATCGCAGGATGGTCTCGGCGCCCTCCGGCGCGCGCGCTCCATCATCGATGCACCGCACCCGGCTTCCCGCTTCAAGCCCGCGCGGCGAATATCGATCGACGGCGTGAGCGTGCGTTTCGCCGACCGGTCGGCAAACGCGCTCGACCCGACCACGTTCACGCTTCCGGGCCGCGGCATCACCGCCGTGCAGGGCGCAAGTGGCGCAGGTAAGTCGACACTCCTCGGGGTACTCGCCGGCCAGCTGGCGGATGCCGCGGACGTCGCGATTTCGGGCCGCGTGCGCGGGATCGACCAGTCGCGGCTGGCCTGGCTGCCGCAGAGCGCGCACTTCGTTGCAGACACAGTCGCTGGGGAGCTTCGCATCTACGGCGCCGATGCCCCCGGCGATCTCGACTCGCGAATCTGGCTGCTCATGGATCGTCTCGATCTACGCTCGGTCGCCGACGACGATCCGGAGCAGCTGAGCCCGGGGGAGCGCCGCCGGGTCGCCTTTGCCCGCGTCTGCCTGCGGGTGGAGGCGGGAGCGACCATCCTGCTGATGGATGAGCCGACCGCGCACCTCGATGACGCCCACGCGGCGATCATCCGCGAAATGATCGCGGAACTGGGGGAGCGCGTCACCATTCTTCTGGCCTCGCACGATGTCTCGGTTGTCGCGCTCGCGGACAGGATCATCTGGTTGGGCGCGCCCTCGGGGCTGCGCCCGCAATCCGACGCCGATTCGCTCGGCCTGTCGCTCCAGCGAATCTCTTCCCCCGAGCGCATCGACCCAGTGGCGCGCAGCGGCGGCGTGCTCGCGACTCTGGCCGGATTTCTGCGACCGGCGGCGAAGCGTTACGCGGCGGCGGCTGCTCTCGGCACGCTCGCCGTGCTGTTTGCGATGTCGCTCACGACCGTCTCTGGCTGGCTGATCGTGAAGGCGAGTGAACATCCGTCGATCATGTATTTGGGCGTCGCGATCGTCGGCGTCCGGTTTTTCG
>JADGOT010000009.1 GCA_017882805.1 Glaciihabitans sp.
AGGAAGCGGCCAACAACGTTCTGCGCACCTCGATGGAGCTCGGCGGAAACGCCCCGTTCATCGTGTTCGAAGACGCCGACCTCGACAAGGCGGTGGACGGCGCGATGCTCGCCAAGTTCCGCAACATTGGTGAAGCGTGCACGGCCGCGAACCGGTTCATCGTTCACGAGTCCGTCGCGGACGAGTTCGCGAAGCGAGTGACCGAGCGAGTCAAGGCGTTCAAGATCGGTCGCGGCACGGAGGATGGCGTCACGATCGGACCACTAATTAACGCGGCCGCCGTCGCGAAGGCGAAGTCGCTGGTCGATGACGCCGTGAGCCGCGGCGCAACGCTCCTCGTGGGAGGCTCGGCCGTCGAAGGGAAGGGCACCTTCTTTGAGCCGACGGTGGTATCGGGTGTGCAGCCCGGTAGCGACATCCTGCGCGAGGAAATCTTCGGACCCGTGCTCTCGATTATTCCGTTCACCGACGAGGCGGATGCGGTCGCCAAGGCGAACGACACCGAATATGGACTCGTCGGCTACGTCTACACCAAGGATCTCGCGCGCGGTCAGCGGCTCATTGAAAGTGTGCGCACCGGAATGATGGGACTCAACGTCGGCGTCGTCTCCAATGCGGCCGCGCCATTCGGTGGCGTCAAGCAGTCCGGGCTGGGCCGCGAGGGTGGGTTCGAGGGTATTCACGAGTACCTCTCGACCAAGTACACACTGACGCCCAACCCGTTCAATTGACAGTTATCGAGATCTCGTCGCTAGACGATCCTCGGCTGGTCGACTACTCGCACCTAACGGATGTTGCACTCAAGAAATCGGGCGGTGGCCTCTACATCGCAGAATCGCTTCTGGTGCTTGAGCGTGCGATCGCGGCCGGGCATCGGCCCCGCTCGGTGCTCGCGCTCGGAACATCCGTCGACGAGGCGGTGGCCGCAACGAGCGGTTTCGACATCCCGATTTTTTCCGGCCCAGCCGACCTGCTTGAGGAGCTGACCGGCTACCTCCTTCACCGCGGTCTCATCGCCGCGATGCACCGTCCGGAACTGCCCGCCGCCATCGACCTGCTGACGGCTGCCACACGAGTCGTCATCCTGGAGAACGTCGTCGACCCCACCAACGTCGGGGCCATATTTCGTTCGGTCGCGGCGATCGGAGCGGATGCGGTGCTCGTGACGCCGAGCTGTTCGGATCCGTTCTATCGGCGAGCGATTCGGGTGAGCATGGGCACGGTGCTTCAGGTGCCCTGGACGCGGGTGGGGGACTGGGCGTCAATTCGGGGGCTGCTCACCGCATCCGGCTTTCATCTGGCTGCGCTCGCGCTCAGCGCGGACGCGGTCGACCTGAAGACATTCGCGGCGACCGCTCCGGAGCGGGTGGCTCTGGTTCTCGGCACCGAGGGCGACGGGCTCACCCGCGAGGCGATCGAGGCCGCCGACACCGTGGTCACCATTCCCATGGCGCACGGCATCGACAGCCTCAACGTTGCGGCAACCGCCGCGGTCGCGATGTATGCACTGGTGTGACCGCGGTTAGTCGAGCGGTGGCACGGGAAGGTGCGTCGGGATGGCGATCCGGTTCCACAGGTTCACTGTGCCGACGGCGAGGATGAGGTCGCTCAGTCCTTTCTCGCCGAACTCTGCGGTGCCGCGATCCCAGAGGTCGTCGCTCACGCCGCCGGCAATGTTGGTCACCGCGTCGGCGAGTTCGAAGGCGACTCGTTCCCGTTCGGTGAAGAGTGTGGATTCCTTCCACGTTGACACCGCAGTGACCTTCCGCACCGGCACACCGCCCTTGATCAGGTCGGTCGAATGGGCGTCCACGCAGTAGTTGCAGCCATTGATGAACGAGACACGCAGGTAGATCAGATTGACGAGCTCGAAGTCGATGTTTTCGGTCACGTAGGCGTCGAGATCGACGACCTTGCGGTAGCCCTCGCGGGACGATCTTCCGATGGAGGTGCGGGCGCTCATGGCCATTCCTTTCGATTGATGCGAGTGCAACGTTAGCCGCACCCTACGACGCCAGTCCGCTCCAGAGGGTCGATGTTTCTCCCGACTTAGACCAGTAGTTGGTGCTTCGCCAGATCCCGGTAGAGCGGGGTCGACTTGATCAGCTCGGAGTGGGTTCCGACGCCGATGACCCGCCCGTGGTCCAGGACCACGATCTGGTCGGAGTCGACGACAGTGGAGAGTCGGTGAGCGATGACTATCAGCGTGCGGTTCTCGGCGACTGCGTCGATGGCCTCGCGCAACAGTTGCTCGTTGAGTCCGTCGAGTGATGACGTCGACTCATCAAGCAGCAGGATGGGTGGCGCAACCAACAGCGTGCGGGCGATAGCCAGGCGCTGGCGCTCCCCGCCGGAGAGCATGATGCCGTCTTCGCCGACCGGCGCATCCAGGCCCAACTCGTTGCGTTCGAGCACCTCGGTGAGATTGACGGCGTGCAGCACGTCGATGCACTGCTCCTCGGTCGCGTCGGGCGCTCCAAGGGTCAGGTTCTCGCGCAGTGTTCCGGCAAGCACCGGCGCATCCTGCTCGACGTAGCCAATCTGCGCTCGCAACTCGGTGCGGTCCAGGCCACGGAGGTCGACTCCGCCAAGACGAACGACACCGGATGTCGGGTCGTAGAAACGCTCGATGAGGGCAAGGATTGTGCTCTTGCCAGCGCCCGAAGGTCCAACGAGCGCGGTGCGATAGCCCCGCTGAGCCGTGAAGGAGACGCCGTGCAAAACGGTGCGGTCGTGTACCTCGAGGGCCTCGGGCGCGACCTCGGCAATCGCCTTCTCGGTCTCAGATTTGTGCGCGCTCTCTGGGTAGGTGAAGACGACATCCTCGAACGCGATTGCGCTCACGGTCCCTGATCCCGTCGTCGGGTCGATGGCGGCAACGGGGACGACGCCGGCGTCGAGTTCGGTCTCGCTTGGCAGCTCGACGATCTCCTGGATACGGCCAAGTGCGCCGAGAGCCTGACTCACCGAGGTCACCGCTCCAAACGCGGATCCGAGCGGTGCAATCATTGTGAACAGCAGGATGACGAAAGCAATCAGCGTCGCGATCGTGAGGGTTCCCGCGGCAACCTGAAGTCCGCCGACGCCGAGAACGGCAAGCACGGACACCTGCAGCGCGATTCCGGCAATCGGCACCACGAGCGCGGAGGCCCGCGCGACCTTGAAGCCCATGTTGCGGGCGCCCAGCGCGTCATCCTCGACCGCGTCAATCTCGCGCTCGGTTGCGTTGGAGGCACGAATGGTACGAATCGCCCCGACGGCCCGCGCAACGCTCGCCCCGAGCTCCCCGACCTTGGTTTGCTGGCCCTGGCTGGCCCGCCTGATCCGCCCCGACAGAGAGCCAACGCCGACGATTGATAGTCCGATGACCACCACTGTGATCCCGAGCAGCAGCGGATCGATGAACGCCATCGCGATCAGCGATCCGACGAACTGGAGTGCGCCGCCGATGGAACTCACGAGTCCCTGGGTCATGACAGCGTAGAGAAGTGTTGTATCGGAGCCGACGCGCGACACCAGGTCGCCGGTGCGACGGGTGTCGAACTCGCTGATCGGCAGGCCGAGCAGGCGACGCACCAGCACCTTACGCACCGAGAACACGATGTTGGTTCCCATGCGCTGAAGAAGGTATTGCTGGAACGCCGAGATCAGCGCTGTGGCCACGAGCAGTACCAGTACGAGAATGGCGATCGACGTGAACGGCTGCTTGTCCTGGAAGTTGGTGATTCCTTGACGGACGAGCAGTGGCTGCGCAACCGTCGCCACCGAGCCGAGAACGCTCAGGATGACTACGACCACGATGAGCGGCTTGTTCTGGAGCAGGTACGGCAGCAGCTGCCTGAATTTTGCGCGCGGGCCGTCATCCGGCTTGCGGCGGGCGAAAAGGCCACCGCGTGCTGGGCGCTGTGAAGTGTCTGTGCTCATTGGTCTTAGCTTCGTCCGTACTACTTGTGAACTGCCTGTTTGGCTTGCCTAGAGATTTCTATCATCGGGTGGGAGTACCCGCATCGTCCCGGGGGAGTCAATCCCGGCGCTACCGTCGGAGCCCTCGGGTAGGCTCGAAAGCGTGCCAGAAGCCGTCATCACTGCCTCCTTGCTGACCAAGAAGTACAAGGACTTCGCCGCCGTTGATGGAATTTCGTTCGAGGTCGCGCCCGGTGAATCGTTCGGACTACTTGGCCCGAACGGCGCAGGCAAGTCGACCACCATGCGAATGGTCGGCGCAGTGTCGACGCGCACCAGCGGAGACCTGACGATCCTTGGCCTCGATCCCGACTTGCACGGGCCGGAGATTCGCGCCCAGCTCGGCGTGGTGCCGCAGGCCGACAATCTCGACCAGGAGCTTCGCGTACGCGACAACCTGATCGTCTATGGCCGCTATTTCGGCATCCCGCGTCGACAGGTCGCGAAGCGCGCTGATGAGTTGCTCGAGTTCGCACAGTTGAGCGACCGAGCCAAGTCTCGGGTGGATGACCTCTCTGGCGGAATGAAGCGTCGACTCACCATCGCGCGTGCTCTGGTCAACGACCCGCGAATACTGCTGCTCGACGAGCCGACGACCGGTCTCGACCCCCAGGCTCGGCACATCCTCTGGGACCGGCTGTTCCGACTCAAGGAGCAAGGTACGACGCTCGTTCTCACCACGCACTACATGGATGAGGCGGAGCAGCTCTGTGACCGCCTGGTCGTCGTCGACAAAGGCAAGATCATGGCCGAGGGTTCGCCCGCCGCGCTGATCAAGCAGTACTCGACTCGCGAGGTCGTCGAGGTGCGCTTTGGCTCAGAGAAGAACGCAAAGGTCGCCAAACTGATCAAGGGAATCGGCGATCGCATCGAAGTCCTGCCGGACCGCATTCTGATCTATAGCGATAACGGCGAGGCCGAACTAAGCGAGATCATCAAGCGTGGGCTCAACCCGATCACGAGTCTCGTGAGACGCTCGAGCCTCGAAGACGTCTTCCTGCGACTGACCGGGCGGAGCCTGATCGAATGACGACGATCAATCCGGTCCCTGAGCTCGTCGAAGGGCGGTCCCCCGGCGAGAAGTCTCGCCGCTGGGGTTCCTTCTACGTCGCCGAGCATCGTCTCTACGCGATGCGCGCCTACCTGCAGACCCTGTTGGTCACCGGGTTCGGCAACCCACTTCTCTACCTGTTCGGCCTGGGCGTTGGGCTCGCGCGTCTCGTCAATGTTCCCGTCGGGGGTGCGACCTATCTCGAGTTCGTGGCGCCGGCACTTTTGGCCGCTTCCGCGGTGACCGTGGCCGGGGAGGAGTTCTCCTACCCGGTGCTCATGGGGTTCAAGTGGAACCCGATCTTCTTCGGAATGAACGCGGCACCGCTGTCGGGTCTTCAGATCGTCAACGGCATGATCATCAGTGTCTTCGTGCGCATGTTTCCGACGGTCGGCGTCTACTACGCGTTCATGCTCATCTTCGGCGCGGTGCCACGGGTTACCGGTGTTCTCGACATCCTGGTCGCGACGCTGGTGGGGATGTCCGTCGGCGTCATGATCATGGCCTACACGGCGACCATCACCGAGGATCACGGGCAGATGGCGATCATTCAGCGGTTCATCCTGATGCCGATGTTCCTGTTTTCCGGCACGTTTTTTCCCATTACCAATCTTCCGATCTACCTTCAGTGGATCGGATGGATCTCACCGCTGTGGCACGGAACACAACTGGGTCGCGTGCTGAGCTACGGCCTGGCCGAACCGGGCTGGCTCACTCTCGTGCACGTCGTGTACCTGATCGCACTCGCCGCGACGGGGTGGATTCTCGCCGCGCGGCACTTCACGAAACGGCTCAACTCGTGACCACGACGCTTCCGACCTCACCCGCACTCGTCCCCGCCCAGACGCGCAGTCGTTTCCTCGGTTCGATTTACGCGGGCAATTCCCGCGCGGTTCTCGGTCGCGGGCTGCTCGCCACGCGCACATCGAACTACTGGATCGTACTCAGCGGCTTCTTTGAGCCGGTGCTCTACCTGTTGTCCCTCGGGATCGGCCTTGGCTCGCTTATCGGCACGGTCACGACAGCAACGGGCCAACACGTTCCGTACGCCGCGTACATCGCGCCCGCGCTCCTCGCGGTGTCCGCGATGAATGGAGCGATCTACGATTCGACATGGAACGTCTTCTTCAAGATGAACTACGGCAAGTTATACGAGGGCATGCTCGCGACATCCATTGGTCCGTTTGATGTCGCGCTCGGTGAGATCGCCTTCGCGCTGCTGCGTGGACTGCTGTACGCAATTGGATTCATGATCGTCATGCAGTTCTTCGGGCTGAATCTGGCCTGGACCGCACTGCTAGCGCTACCTGCCGTGGTTCTCATCGCATTCGGTTTTGCCAGTCTCGGGATGGCCATCACGAGTTATATGAAGACCTTCCAACAGATGGACTGGATCAACTTCGTCATGCTGCCCATGTTCATCTTCTCGGCGACGTTCTATCCGATCACGGTGTACCCACCAGCCATGCAGTACATCATCGAGGCGCTGCCGCTGTGGCACGGCGTCGAACTCATTCGCGGCCTGACCACGGGCGACCTTAGCTGGGGACTGCTGTGGCACGTCCTGTATTTTGCGGCCATGATCACCGTTGGTCTTATCTTTACGACGAAGCGCCTTCGCGCCCTGTTCCTGGCCTGATGGCAACGCGACGGCGGTCCAGGTCCAGAACTCGGCGGGGTGATCACGTGTTGGTCAAAGCACTGGTGCCCGTCGTCCTTCTGCTAGCTGTTGTCGGCGGTGCGTTTGTGATTCTTCGACCATCCCTGTCGCCGCAGATTATCCCTCCGACCATTCCGGCATGCCCGCATGTCGCGTCCGTCACGGTGGGAACATTTGTCGTACCGGCCGGCCCGATTGCCGGTTTCTGCCAGTCCCAGCTCGTCAATGCCGCGCAGATTCTTCGTGCCGCACAGTCCTACAGCTTGAGTGTGCATGGTGAAGAGATTGGCGTGATGACCGCAATCGGCGAGTCCAGCCTGAGAAACGTTAACTACGGTGACACCGCGGGCCCCGACAGCCGCGGGATCTTTCAGCAGCGCAGCAACTATGGTGCGCTCGCGAATCGAATGGATCCATACACCGCAGCGCGAGCGTTCTTTCTCCGAATGCAGGGGATCGTCGACTGGCCAGACAAGGCGCCAACGGTGGTGGCGCACACCGTGCAGCGCAACGCCGATCCCGACTATTACACCCAGTATTGGGATAGGGCCGTCACCGTAGTTACCGCGCTGAATCGCACCGTGCCACCGCCTGCCGAGCCCGCTTCCTAGGGATTCACCCGGGGCGGACAGAAGGGTCTAGGGCGACCTATCACACCGCAATTCAGCGAAGGTCGCGAATTGCTATTAAGACGCCGTTTGTTTACCTACCGTCTTGTTGCAGTGCAAGTAGCCGACGTGGCTGATTAATCGCCCGTCCGTAACTTTCCTGTCGAGGTACCAGCCGATTTCCCGCTCGGCCACCCTCGAAGCCCCCCGATAGAAAGTGCGCCACGATGACTGTGCAACCGCGTGTCATCTTCACGAGATTTGCTGGCGTCGAGAATCCGGAGTTGGGCCCCTGGTTGGCGCACGTGAGCCGGGTGCTCGGCAAGCGTGCGCCAGTCGTGGTGAAAATGGCCGAACCGAGCGTCTGGCAGCTCGTTTCTGCAAACAATCGGGAACTCGCGCGGAGTGCCGCGATCTTCGCAGGGTTCAGAGCGGCTTCGGATGCCGCGGCCGCTACGGTCGCTAGTCTCGACTCCGCTATCGTTCGCCCCGTCGTCGATGACGCCCGCGGACTGCAGGGCTGGTATCTCGCCATCGACGGGGAACCCGTCGTCGTGTGTTCGCGCTGGTACCTGGCCGATCGAGAACGATCCCAGTCGGTGAATCTCGCTGTGTCCTCCCTCAAGGTCGCCGTCTTGGGCGACGGCGCACGCCTGGCGCCCAATCGCTCGGCGAAGGAGAACAGCCTTCGTGTCCGGTGACCTTCTCGTCGATCAGCCACGAACGCTGACGACAAAGCACGATCGAAGCGACGTCCCATTTCGGCTGGGTACGCGCTCGGCGAGTTTCGTTGTTCTCGGGATCATGTCTCTCGCAGGGGTATTTCTCCTCGTGCAGGGCGGACAGGCGCTCGGAGCGGACGGCCCCAAGTTCCTCACTACCCAGGCTTGGGACCCCAACTCAGGCGTATTTGGAATCGCGGCCGTGCTGCTCGGCACAATCTTCATTGCCCTTACCGCCATTGTCGTCGCGGTACCGCTCGCAGCCGGTACCGCGCTCTACATCAGCGAGTATGCACCGCGCCAGATCAAGCAGACGCTAGTTACGCTGGTCGACCTGATGGCCGCGGTGCCGAGCGTCGTGTACGGGTTGTGGGGTCTGTTCCTGTTCCAGCCGGGCATCCAGGACAGTACACGGGCAGACGCGCACCAGATCACGCCGGGAGCAGTGGATGTCTCGCAGTTTCTGGCCACCTGGCTCGGCTGGATTCCGATCTTCCACGTCGACGGGTTCAATCCGTCCGACCCACTCACGACGAAGACGATCTTCACAGCCTCAACGTTCATCGCTGGAGTGGTCGTCGCCATGATGGTTGCGCCAATCATCTGCTCGATTATGCGCGAGGTCTTCACGCAGGCACCGATAGGTGAGCGTGAGGGTGCCCTGGCGCTCGGCGCGACCCGGTGGGGCATGATCCGGAGCGTCGTGCTTCCGTTCGGGCGCGCCGGCATGATTGGCGGCACGATGCTCGGACTCGGTCGTGCACTCGGCGAGACGATTGCGGTCTACCTGATCATTAGCCCGATCTTCACGATCCAGCCGCACATCCTGCAGAGTGGCGCCAACTCGATTTCTGCGCTCATCGCGCTTCGCTACAGCGAGGCATCCCCGTTCGAAATTTCGGCGCTGATGGCGGCCGGACTGGCCCTCTTCATCATGACGCTCATCGTCAATTTCGGTGCATCCCTGATAATTTCGCGTTCGCGGTCGGGAGCGTCGAGCGACTGATGACAACGACGCTTGCGGCCCCTCCCGCGCCTCCATCTCCGGTGCCGGTTGAGACCGAGCCAATCGAGGTTCGGCGCAGCACCGGGGCGATCCGTCGTTCCGACACGTTCGGCATTCTGGGTGCCGCGGTCGCGGCCATTTCGCTCTCGGCGTGGCTCATGTCGCAACTGCTCATCTTCCAGGGTGCTCTGCCATTCATCGGCTTTGCCTACATCTTTTTCGTCCTCTTCTACGGAATTGTGACCCGCTTCGACGAGACGGGCATGGTCGTTCGGGATCGACTGGTAGCGGTTCTCGTGCATTCGCTCGCGATTCTGCTTCTGATCGCGCTTGCGGCCGTGGTCGTCTTCACCTTTGTGAAGGGTGCCCCAGCTTTTTGGCACCTCAACTTCTTCACGACGGACATGAGCCACGCCGGCCCGCTCGACCCGCTCACCGACGGCGGCATCCTGCACGCTGTCGCCGGAACGCTGATCATGATCACCATCGCGCTCGCCATTAGTATTCCGCTGGGCCTCGCCACCGCGGTCTACCTCAGTGAATTCCCGGGCAAGTACGCGCGACTAGTCCGCACCGTCGTCGAGGCGATGACGGCGCTCCCGTCCATCGTCGCCGGACTGTTCATCTACGCGACCGTCATCCTGATCCTCGGCGTGCCTCGGTCCGGGTTCGCCGCCTCGCTCGCGATCACTGTCATGATGCTGCCGATCATCATCCGGTCGTCGGATGTCGTGCTGCGGCTGGTGCCGGCTGGGCTCAAGGAGGCGTCGCAGGCGCTCGGGTCGAATCGCTGGCGCACCGTCTGGAACGTGACGCTGCCGACCGCGCGCTCAGGTCTTACGACCGCGATCATTCTGGGAACCGCACGCGGAATCGGGGAGACCTCGCCCGTGCTGCTCACGGCAGGGCTTACAAGCTTCTTCAATTTCAACCCCTTCTCGGGTCCGATGGTGTCACTCCCGCTCGCCACGTTTACCTTCGTCAAGTCACCAGAGCCCAACTACATCGCGCGCGGGTTCGGAAGCGCCGCCGTGCTGATGCTGCTGGTGCTCGTACTGTTCATCATTGCGCGGCTGATCGGCGGACGCGGGCCCGGAGTGCTCACCGCCGGGCAGCTACGCCGGCGGTTGCAGCAGTCCCGCCAGGACGACTACCGCATCCGGGCTCGCGAACTCGGAATGACTACCAGACCAACACAACGACCCAAGCGACCTCGGCGTCGCAGTACCCCTGGTGGAGCCTGATGTTTAAGAGGAATTTCGCCGCTGCAGTGCTTTCGGCGCTCGCAGTGGTCGGTATCGTCGGCAGCGGTGCCGGTAGTGCGCCAGCCGAAGCGCGACCCATGGATGTTGGAGCCAGCTACGCCACTATCTCCGGGATCGGCTCGACCTGGTCGGCCAACGCGATCCAGCAGTGGGCACGAAACGTGCTGAGCAACTACCAGTGGAAGGTCAACTACTCGGACGCTGGGTCCTCGGCCGGACGCCAGGCGTTCGCCCTCCCGAACGGTGGCGCCGACTTCGCCGTCTCCGAGATCCCGTACGCACTGAAGAACAGCGACAGCGTCGACCCGGTGCCGGCGCGGCAATTTGCCTACATGCCAATCGTTGCCGGCGGCACCTCGTTCATGTACAACCTGGTGATCGGCGGCAAGCGGGTTACCAACCTGCGACTGGGCGGGGCGACGGTGTCCAAGATCTTCGCCGGCGCGATCACGAAGTGGAACGACCCGGCTATTGCTGCCGACAACCCCTCGCTTGCCCTACCAGCGATCACAATCGTTCCGGTTGTTCGATCTGATGGGTCGGGTACCTCGGCGCAACTGACGGCGTGGATGCGATCGCAGTTCCCCGACGTATATGCAGGGTTGTGCCAGAAGGCGCACAAGCCTGGCGTCGGCGGATCGAGCCTGTGCGGGATCACCTCTAACTTTCCCGCACTGCCTGGGTTCAAGGCTCAGTCGGGATCAAACGGTGTTGCGGGGTATGTCGCGCAGCCGCAGTACGTGGGGTCCATCACCTACGTCGAGTACTCCTACGCGCTGAACTCGCATTTTCCAGTCGCGAAGATCCTCAACACCGCGGGGTACTACACCGAGCCAACCGCGGGGAATGTCGCTGTCGCGCTCCTGAAGGCACAGATCAACCAGGACCAGAGTTCGACGGACTACCTCACGCAGATCCTGGGCGCGGTGTATACGAACCCGGATCCGCGTACTTACCCGCTGTCGTCGTATTCATACATGCTGGTGCCCACCGCGCTTGAGTACGGGTTCACCCTCAACAAGGGAAAGACGCTCGCCGCTTTTGCGAATTACTTCCTCTGCCAGGGCCAGCAGGACGCGGACGTCCTCGGCTATTCCGCGTTACCCATCAACCTCGTGCAGGCCGGGCTCGATCAGGTGCTGAAGATTCCGGGGGGCGACCCGACGACCGTCAACATCGCAAAGTGCAATAACCCGACGTTCTCGTCTGACGGCTCCAACAAGCTCGCGACCACGGCTCCGCAACCCCAGGCCTGCGACAAACAGGGCAAGACCCAGTGCGCAACGGGGACCGGTGGCGCCGCCAACATATCGACCTCCGGCAGCAACGGCGGCAGTTCAGGTTCAACCGGATCATCCGGCTCGAGCTCCGGCAACCCGTCCGACGGGGGCACAGTCGGTAGCTCGGGTAGCGGCGCCTCCGTCTCGGGCGGCTCCTCGGATACGCGGCCGCTCACCGTCGCCGGCAAGCCAATGACGATCCCCACCTCGAGTGTGACCGCTACACCCGGGCTGATCGCCGCGGCGGTGGCGGTGCTTCTCGTGCTCGGGGCGATCTTCGTGCCGCCGATCATGTCGCGTCTGCGACCGCGGGACCGACCTCGGAATGTTTCACCGACGCGACCCAGGCGACGCGCGACCAAGTCCGCGATACCAAAAGTTCATCTGCAGTCCGTGCGTAGGGAACGTGCTCCTACCCCAAGCTCGACGGAAGGCTCCTAACGTGCACAGCGTGCTTCCCCCCACGATCCGGTCCCGCGGCAATCGCCGTGCCGTGATCGTCCGCATCGTCTGCGTCGGCATCGCCGTCGCGTCGCTCGGTGGGATCGTATTCGGCGGCTCGTTCTCGGCGAAGGCGGCCGCCGATGCGAGCTCCTCGCTCACAATCAACTGGGCCGGGGATACGAGTTCCGCCGCATCCCTGCAGCCGGATCGCTCGGCCACCGGATTTGAGTACAACGAGTTCAAGAACATCAAAGTCACGGTCGAGCAGACCCAGAACCTGATCGACCAGGCCGTACGAGTCGACGTCTCCGGATTCCAAGGCGGTACGCAGACCGCCGCCGACGGCACGGGCCAGATCTGGTCGACCACGGGGAACTTCGTGCAGGCCATGCAGTGCTGGGGGGACCCTAGCTCGCCGACCTTCCGACAGACGTGCGAGTGGGGGGGCCGGTTCGCGGCGAACAACGGTCTCGGCTTCTCGGTGTACAGCGACAACGTGTATCGAATCGCGGCACGAGACGTGGCCCCCAAGGCCGACCACAGCGCCGACGTTCCGTTCGTTGCTCGCGATGGGGAACGCTTTCCGGCGTATCAGGAGACCGACCCGTCCGGAAACAAGCAATACCCGATTGCGGAGGAATTTGGTGTCGACTCAAGTAACGAGCAACTAGGCGCCCGCATTAAAGACGATGGAACTGGCAGCTTCGACTTCGAGATGCAGTCCTCGATCCAAGCGCCGCACCTGGGCTGCGGAAGCAGCAGCACGACGCTGAAGTGTTATCTCGTGCTGGTGCCGCGCGGCACCGTCTACGGTGGCCACGACGCCGCATGCAGCTCCATCTACAACCGGGGCGGAGCCCCGTATACCTATGGACAGACCCCTGCTATTCAGGCTGGCAGTCCGCTCAACCCGGGTTGCGACTACTGGGACAATCGGGTCGTCGTCCCCCTCCAGTTCAATCCGGTCGCAACCGCGTGCGCGGGGGGCGCGGAGCAGAACGTCATCGGTTCCCAGCTGCTAATTAGCGCGATGGCGAGCTGGCAACCGACCCTCTGCAGCACGGTCGGCGCCCCGATCAGCTTCAACACCAATCCAGATTCCGTCGCCAGGGCGCAGCTCCTCGGCAAGTTGGACGACGTTGCATTCACCTCGTATCCGATCACGAAGGGCGAACTTCAGTCTCCTGACGACCAGACGGCCTTCGACAATACGACCGTGAGCTACGCACCGGTAGCGATCGGCGCGGTCGCCGTATCTTTCCTCGCGGACGGCCGAAACGGCCAAGTCGACCGCCTGACGCTGTCCCCACGCCTACTGGCGAAGCTTCTGACCCAGTCGTACATCTTCGAGGTTCCGAACGACGGCGACGACCCAGGAAATGACGATTTTGCCCAGCTTGGCGCGGTAAACCAGAGCTACAACTACATGTTTCAAGACCCCGACTTCGAAGCGCTGAATCCCAACTGGGGCGACTTCATCAACAACCCCTCGCTTATACTTCCCGGCCCGTCGGACACCGACGCGATAGCGCAGGTGTGGAAGTGGATTCAGTCCGACGCAGACGCACGGAATTTCCTCAATGGCAAGCCCGATCCATGGGGTATGACCGTCAATCCGAACTACCTCCCGGCGGGCAACGCTGGCGCAAAGGTTCCGGTATGGGATGTCACCACAGGGCTGAAACTCCCCGCCCTTCAGCCGGTCGGCTTCAGTAACCTCGACGGCTCGCCAATGTCGCTCGCTACGGCGCCCATTAACTACTTCCCGAAAGCTGACATCTCCCAAGTCCCCCACAAACTGGGTGTTGAAACGAGTCAGTACAACTCGATTCAGGCCGCTCCCTATGTTGACGACTTTGTCAAGGCTGCCGTAACCACTTTCCGCGCGAACCCGGGGGCGAAGACTGGATGGGACCCCACGGCCGTGAGGGCGGATGGCACCACCGGCGATTGGGTGTCCGGCGGCCCGCAGGTACCTGGGCGGCGGTTTGTGATCGCGGTTACGGATGCGGCCGCAACAGCGCGCTATGATCTCGACGCAGTCGGATTGCGCGCTGCGAACGGCTCCACGGTGACCACACCTACCCCTGCCTCAATGTCGGAGGCGGTGTCGTCCGGCCTCGGTGCGTCAGCGAACCCGGCCGTCACTCAGGTCGACCCGGCCAAGGTGTCGGCTAATGGCTACCCGTTGACCACGGTCATCTACGCCGCAGTCAACCTTTCCCACGCCACGTCCGATTCGCGAAAGTCAATCGCGAAGATGATCACGTACATTGCCGGCGATGGGCAGACGGTCGGGACCCAGGTCGGCCAACTCCCGGCCGGCTACCTCCCGCTCACTGACAACATGGCTACGCAGGCAAAGTCCGCGGCGTCGGCGATCGCGGCGTACACAGGTTCATCAGGTGCCCAGGACGGCGGCACCAACATCACGGGCAATAACGGGTCGGCCGGTGACGGCGCCGGAACTGGCAGTACATCGACCGGTGGCCCGAAAATTACGTCGCTTGGCTCGAACACGGTCGCTCTGACCCCCGCGGACTCGAGCACCCCCTTCGGGCAGCTCTTCCTTGGAATCGCACTAGCCGTGGGGCTAGTCGGCGCGATCCTTGCCCCGCTCGTCGTCGGGTTGGGTCGCTCGTGACCCCCAAGAAGCTTCCGTTCCGAAACGCCCAGGAACGGAAAATCCCCCCGCCAAAGTGTGAGACCCCGGCGAGGGGAGCGTCCGTTTGGACGGAAACGCATGGGCAGAATAACAAAGAAAGCTGGCAGCAATGCTAAAGAAGAACAAGCTGCGCCTCGGCGTGGCAACGGCCGCTGCGGTCTGCGCAGTTGCCATGGCGGTTTCGGCGTCGCCTGCGTTCGCCGACCCGACCGGATTCAAGACGCTCTCTGGTGTTGGTTCTGACACCATCCAGGACGTCGTGAACGGTCTCGGTTCAGCCGTGCCCGCAATTGGCTCCTACGACGCGATCGACCCGATCACGGGCGTTGCCGGTGGCACCATCACCACGAAGGCGAGCGGGCCGGCGTTTGTCCGTCCGAACGGCTCCGGGGCTGGTGTGCAGGCGCTCAGCGACTCGATCGAGGGCGGAACTCACCTCTGGAACACCGTGAATATCTCGGGACAAGTGGACTTCGCTCGCGCGTCTGGATTCCAAGGTGTGACGGGAACCGACCTCACTTACATCCCGTTCGCTCTCGACGCCGTGACCTACGCTGTCAACGCCGGCAGTGACTTCCCGCGCAACCTCCCGCTGGGAAGCTCGGCGGATGCTGCCAGTCGCCTGTCGCTGTACAACATCTACCACTGCATCAAGACGACCTACGTCGACAGCAACGGTGACCCAATCACCATCCACCCGCTTGACCCGCAGTCTGGCTCCGGCACCGCGAAGTTCTGGGCATCCACCCTTGGCTTCAGCGATGGCTCGCTGCCGACCTGTGTCAAGCGAGTGAACACGGACACCACCCCTGTCTCAGTCGAGGAGCACAACGGCACCTCGATCGATGACGCGGGCGACATCGTCCCGTTCTCGATCGCTCAGTACATCGCGCAGGGTAACCACGCCACGCTCGCCTCGGCATTCGGCGTGAACGTCACTGAGCGTCGCGGCAACGTGGCACTCGGATCGATCGGCGGCCAGCCGGCGATTCGTGAGGTCGGCACGACTACGGTCATGAACCCGTCGTTCCCGGTTACTCGCTCGGTGTTCAACGTCGTGTCGAGCGCTCTCGTGAGCCCCGCCGGTCCGATCAAGTCCACGTTCGTGGGTTCCACCTCCGCGGTCTGCTCGCAGTCGGCACTCATCCAGTCGTTTGGTTTCCAGACGCTCTCAAACTGTGGCGACACGTCGCTGCAGGGCGCGTTCACCCAGTAGTTCTCTTCCTCATAATTCACATCGATTCATAACTCACAAAAGGAAAAACGAATCTCATGAATAAGTTCACGCGGCGTCTCGCCGCAGTCCTCGTTACCGGGGCGCTTGTCGTCGCTGGTGCGACGCTGACGGCCACGGCCGCGAACGCCAGCTCTATCCCCGGCAACATCAAGCTGTTTACCTCGGGATCCGCCGTCGGCACCAACGCCGCCAAGCAGATCACGTCGGGCAGCTCGAACACGAACCCGATGATCTACGGACTCACGATTGACCAGGCCTGCCCTGCTGGTTTCCGTGGTGCCGCCATCTTCACCGTGTTTCAGGGTGGAGTGAAGGTCGGAACCTTGGGCTCAACCGGTTTCATCTCCGACGACGGTGTGGAGGGCACAAACGGACTTAGCCCTGCCGACACATCAATCGCCATGGATGAGTCCTCGACAGCCCCCGCCCAGAACCCCAAGGTAGACAACAACAAGTCGCTGGAGGTGGCGGCACCATCGCTCACCACCGGTGCGTTCGAGCTGCGCTACTACTGTGGTGCTGACTCGTCCGGCCAGTTCGTCTTCACGACGGACCAGTACTTCTCGCTGTCGCTCACGTTCAACGCTACCGCCCACACCTGGTCGACACCTGTCGCCGCGGCTGCCACCACAACGGCGATCACGGCGTCGGCCGACCAGGTCGCCAAGACCGCGACGATCAACACGCAGATCAAGCTCGCTTCTGACGGCACCAACGCCGCCACGGCGACCGGCACGGCGACGGTCAACCAGACCGCCCCGTCTGCCGCGACGCTCGGCACGGCCACGGTTTCGGCCGGTGTCGCCACCTTCACGACAGGTTCCCTGTCGCCTGGTGTCTACACCTTCACCGTCACCTACGGCGGAGACGCTGCGTTCAACGGCTCCACGTCGTCGACCGCAACGATCAGCATCAACGGTGCAAACACCGCTGCAACGAACATCACGTTCGATGTTCTTGCTGGTGCGAACCCCGGTGGTCTCGTTCTGTCGAACGTTCCGACGTCGGTTGATCTCGGTTCGGCTACCTACAACGCTGGCCTGCTGACGGCAAGCAACGCTGTGGGCTTCTCGGGCATCACGGTTACTGACAACCGTTCGCTCGACGCGGCTGCTTGGTCGCTTACCGGATCGGTGTCGGACTTCACTGCCGGCGCCAAGACGTTGAGCGGTAAGTACCTGGGTTGGACCCCGTCGCTCACAAGCGGCCCGGCAGGTGCGGCGGCTGGCGCCACCGTGCTTCCGGCGGTCCAGGCAGCGCCCACCGGCGGCCTTAAGGTGGTCAGCCAGCTGGCATCCGCCCCGGTCGTTGACGGCAGCCCGGTCACCGTTGTGAAGGCTGGTCTCAACGTGGCGATCCCGGCGAACTCCGCCACGGGTCACTACACGGCTCTGCTCACGCTGACCCTGGCGTAAGCGAACTGAGTCACCACGGGCCGGGGTCGGACGGAAACGTCCGACCCCGGCTCATCCGCCGTTTTACTCCTCCCGACACCCACCCGAACCTCCTAGAAATACCTGGTCGACACTATGAAGCGCACGTCCCTGGCACTTGCAGCCGCTCTCACTCTCGGACTGGCTCTCGCCCCCGTCCTGTCCGCAACGGCCGCCGACGCGCCGCCGAAACCACCAGTTATTACGTGGAGTGTTCAAGCCTCCGGCGCAACGGGTAACGATGGACG